>CAVBFA010000205.1:0-4994 GCA_963594595.1 Oscillibacter sp.
ACATAGGATTATGGCAATAATAAAACTTCAAGGTGAAGCTGAAAAGCGAAACCACATTTGTTATCAGTTTAATTCTGAAGAACCGCCTATCGGTGAAGGCGGAATGGGAAAAGTATTCAAGGGAGTCTGCGTTGACGAGCGTACGGGAGTGTCACGCCCAGTAGCCATCAAGTTCATGTTCGACGACCTGCCGGCAAATGCCTACGAGAGAGCAAGGCGCGAGGCTGAGATACAGCTGCGCAACGACAACCTCGTAGAGATGCTCGGATTCATAGAGATTAGCGACCGCAACAACGTGGGCGAGGTGGTGACACACTATCATGTGGTCAGCGAACTGCTCACCGGCGTGTCGCTGTCGGATATCCTCAACGGCAAGACACAGGACAGAAACGGACAGGACGTGCCGTTCGCCGTGAAACTGCTCACCGACTACAAGAAGGACCCGGAGCGCTTTGCCAAAGTAGTGGTCATGAACGTGTTGTCGGGACTCATGGCACTGCATGATGCCGGATATATACACCGCGACATCGACCCTTCGAACATCATGGTGACAACCGACGGACATATCAAGCTCATCGACTTCGGTATCGCCAAGCAGATGAACACGCTGACGACAAGCGACAAGCAGCTCACCGTTGCCGGCAAGTTCATGGGAAAACCGGAATATGCCGCTCCTGAGCTGGCTCTCGGCGACATCAGCCACCAGAACCAGACCACTGACATTTATGCCGTCGGCATACTCCTGTATCAGTGTATCGTGGGACACACTCCTTTTGAGGGAGCACGCCACGAAATCCTGCACAAGCAGCTGAAGGAGAAACTGCCGCTGGGCAAGATAAAGGACAAGACGCTGAAGAAAATCATTGAGACGGCTTGTCAGAAGAACCAGTCGCAGCGCTTCCAGACCTGTGCCCAGATGCGCGTCGCCCTGGAATCCGGCGAAGTGGCTGGCGGCGGATCTTCAAAGAAGAACATGATCATCATCGCCGCCGCCGTGGCTGTATTGCTCATCATCGGTGGTGCATTCGCCATCCACACCAACCAGAAGCAGAAGGAGGTGGAGCAACAGCAGATTGCCATGGTGCAGAAGCAGAAAGCAGAGCAGAAGACCAAAGCTATCGACGACAAGATAACGGCTGCCGACATGCTGGCGCTGAAAGGTCAGGACCGGTCTAAAGACGACTACGAAAAGAAGCTCATGGAGGCATATACCTCATACAAACAACTTGCCGACATGATAGGCAACGACGGCGACCTGCAGGCAAAGGCTACTGAAGTGCAGACAAAGATGGGCAACGTGGCAAAGGAACTGAAATCCGCCTGTCAGGAACTGTCTAAACAGATTCAGTTGGTGGAAGGAACTGAATATGAGAGCAAATACAAAGAGAGAGTTAATAGATTGAATGACTTCATAACCCAAAATAACATACAATGAAAAAGATTATCAGACTATGTCTCTGCCTGGCAATGCTTTTCGTTGCCATCGGAGCACATGCGCAGACGGCTGCTGACGGAATTTACAGCAAGGGAATTGCTCTGAAGAAACAACGCACCAGGACATCGCTTACACAGGCTATAGCAAGTTTCAGAAAAGCCAAAGGACTTTACGCCACCGAGGCAGGAAAGGACAAATGCGACGCACAGATTGGCGCATGCAACTATCTGTTGAAAAAGCTTAAGCCGAAACCGAAACCGAAACCTGTAACGAAGAATGATACCCAAAAAACTGTCGTTGAAGAGGTTGCACAGGTTGACAAGCACAAGAACGTGGAGATAAACCTCTCTGAGGACTATCTTGACTTCAAGTCAAGGATGGAAGGCGGAGCACAGTCTGTCACCGTGACCTGCAACTACGACGACTGGTATATCGAAGACCAGCCTAAATGGGTGAAGGCAAGCAAGGCCGGCAACGACAAGATATACGTGGAAGTGGAAGACAACATGGGCAAAGAGAAGCGCAGCGGTGTGGTTTCCATCAAATGTGGCGACGTGGATGTAGATCTTGTAATCAACCAGAAGAAGGCCGACATCACACGTAAGGTGAAAGAGGGTGCCGTAAAGGTGTGGAAGAGCCTTTTCGGAGGCAAGAAAGACAAATAAGAGAGAGTTTTCTATAAACCTCAATATTTCCCCCCTGGCGTGGGGAACACATCCCCCTAATGTGGGGTTTTGTTCCCCACGGCAGGGGGATTTTTTCGGACAATGCTTATCGTTTTGCCATTCCTATGGGTTGGCAGTTGCAAAAGATTACATAGAACGGCCTAATGGCTGATTGGGGTTAACGATCTGATTACCGTTTCGGGGGTTCAATATAGGGCTATATTTTGCCGTTATGCTTTTTTTTATTATTTTTGCGCCAGTAAATAAAACCTATCAAAGATCCAGACGACAATGAAAAAGACATTTCTGACAATACTCCTGTTCGCAGCCATGGCAATGGGTGCAACGGCACAGAACTCAAAGGAATTCAAAAATGCCATGGCGGATGCTATGGCTGGCAACGTGGAAGCCCAATGTCATGTGGGCGTCTGCTATATGAATGGCACCGGTGTGGACGAAGACCCTGCCGAAGCCATGAAATGGTTCAGAATGGCATCCGACAAGGGTGACGCCCTGTCGCAGTTTCTCCTCGGCTCTCTATATTTCAAGGGAACCGGAGTGGAGCAGAACTACAAGGAGGCAGTACGCTGGTTCCGCAAGTCTGCCACACTAGGAAACGTAGACTCCCAATATATGCTTGCCGTCTGCTATGTTGAAGGCACGGGAGTGGGCAAAGACATGAAAGAGGCTACCCACTGGTATGAGCAGGCAGCAAATCAGGGCGACATACAGGCTATCTACGAGCTCGGCGGATGTTATCTGAATGGTGAAGGAGTGGCACAAGACAAGGATAAAGGCGTCAGCATGATACGCACTGCAGCTGAAAAAGGTCTTGCCCAGGCACAACGCAATCTCGGCATCTGTTATCTCAACGGTGAGGGCGTGAAAGAAGACAAGGCACAGGCTAAGGAATGGCTGAAGAAAGCCGAAGCTCAAGGCGACACCATTGCCGCCGGCATCTGCCAGGATAACGGTTTCACCATCATCATGCCGGGAGGCAAGAAGCAGGACAACTGATAATATCCGCATATTTCTTTTGACCAAGGATAATAGATAAATAGGTATGAAACGTTCGCTCAACATATTGATGGCATTGATGCTCTCGCTCATGGTGGTCTACCTGAGCGTGGGTACTACCGTCACCCACTGCCTCAGCTATGGCAAGGTGACAGTGGGAACGGTGGCTGACTGTTGCGTGAAACGTAGCATGGACCATGACTGTTGTCAAGGCAAACCGGGCGCACAGGTGAAGAAGCATTGCATGGATGTGAAGCAGGTGAAGCTGTCGCCTACGGTCTCTATCCAACACATGGATTTCGATGCAGCACCGGTGTTTGCAGGCATCGTGCCAGCTCTTTGGCAGATGTTGCCCTGTCCTGTTATCTGCAGCATCCAGAAGGCAAGATATTGGAATCAGAACGTTCCGCATTTGCCTCCAAGGGCTTATCTTGCCCTCCTCAACACCCTGATCATTTGATTTTTCCCTATTTGCAAATAGGTTGCAAAAGATTATTATGACTTTTGCAACCGGAATTGTCGTATGCCTACCCTATCAGTAATGACTTAGGGTCGCATACATATATATAAATAAGGAAAGAAAACAATGAAGAAAACAATACCAGTGATTGGCATGGCATGCTCAGTGTGTGCTGCCAATGTGGAGCGCAAGCTCAACTCCCTTGAGGGCATAAATTCCGCCACCGTTTCCTTGGCTGGACGCACCGCCCTTGTAGATTATGACCCGGAGAAAATCACCCTCGAAGATATGAAACGGGAGATTTCCAATGCTGGCTACGACCTCGTCATCGAGGCAGACCGTAGTGCAGAGGAAATCAATCGCCGTGAATTTACTCTCTTGAAGCGCAAGACCCTTCTGTCGTGGTTCTTCGCCATTCTCGTGATGGCGTTCTCAATGGGCTGGGTATCGTCAGGAATGGAGAACACCGCCTCTATGGGCGGTGGCATGATGACGGATAGCCACACCTTAGCTTTCAACAACCAGATTTCCCTGATTCTCGCCCTCTTGAACATGTTGTATTGCGGTCGGATGTTCTATGTCTCGGCATGGAAGCAACTCAGGCATCGTAGCGCCAATATGGATTCTCTCGTGGCTCTGAGCACTCTCATCGCCTTCCTCTTCAGTGCCTTCAACACCTTCTTTGGAGAAATGGTATGGGGAGCAAGGGGCATAGAATGGCATACCTACTTCGATGCCTCGGTGATGATCATCACCTTCGTCCTGACAGGAAGATGTCTGGAGGAGAAGGCGAAGGACGGCACGGCGACAAGCATCAAACAGTTGATGGGCATGCAACCGAAGACTGCCCGACTGGTCTCCGACGGAAAGCTGGAAGAGGTGCCAATCTCAACTATCCAACGTGGTGATGTCATAGAGGTGCGTGCAGGGGAAAAGATTCCTGTGGATGGCGTGGTAACCCAAGCCGAAAGCTTTATGACCGCTGATGCGGCATACGTTGACGAGGCGATGATTACAGGCGAACCTGTCCCCGCAGCAAAGCGAGTGGGCGATGAGGTGTTATCCGGAACGATTCCGAGCCAAGGCAAGCTCCGAATGAGAGCCAGACAGATAGGTGAGAACACCACACTGGCACATATCATCAGGATGGTGCAGGAGGCACAGGGAAGCAAGGCTCCCGTACAGCGCATCGTGGACAAGGCGGCATTGGTGTTCGTGCCGGTGGTGGCAGGCATCGCCTTGGTTACGTTCCTGGCATGGTGGATAATCGGTGGCAATGCCTGTCTGCCTCAGGCTATCATGAGTGGCGTGGCGGTATTGGTCATCGCCTGTCCTTGTGCCATGGGATTGGCAACGCCTACCGCCTTGATGGTGGGAATAGGAAAGGCGGCACAGAAGCAAATCCTCATCAAGGATG
>CAVBFA010000206.1:0-4987 GCA_963594595.1 Oscillibacter sp.
TTTCATTTTCTCTGCCTATTAACATATCGTATTCCTTGTTTTATTCTCTATTTATATGTGCAGCCTATCTTATGCAAAGATAGTGCAAACCGAATGCAGAATATCAAGCTTGCTTGAATATTTTGCTGAGGTGCAGTCTATCTTATGCAAAGATATAAAAATATGCTGATAACTCGTGGAAATCTATTAAATTTCAATAGATTTCCACGGGAAATCGTAACGTTTTTGGTTTTTTCAAAGCGAAAAGAACGTGTTTCCAAACTGTCTTACATCACTTGAACAAGCAATGAAATCAATATGTTCTGACATGTTTCCTGCTTTTTGAATAAATAGCATTTGTTTGAAATATGGCATCTCCTTTTTTTAAGTGCCCTGACATCGGAGTAGCACCTGTGTTGTATTTATTAGGCATTCTTCTCTTGTGTGACTTCTCATATTTCCATACCGGATGCCTACTTGACGATGCAGAAAGGTTACTTTCCGATGCAGAACTCCCGGAATATTTTCTGGAGCGTTTCTTCTGTTGTGATCCGCTCTTCGCCGGTGATGTCGGCGAGGTGGTCGATGACCATGCGGAGGTCTTCGGCAAGGAGGTCGCCGCTGAGACCGATGTTCATGGAGTCGATGACACGCTGCAGACATTCGTCGGCACGGAGGAGGGCTGAGTAGTGACGGGCAGAGGTTATCACGATGTCGCTCTCTGAAATCTGGGGTATGTCGGCTGCCTCTACGATGAGCTGTTCGAGCTGGGGGATGTTGGTGCCGTATTTGGCGCTGATGTTCACAGTCTTGTAGTCGGTGCCGGACAAGGAGTCCGACAACCATTCTGATGCCAGACCGGAAGCGGTCTTGATGAACTCGTCAGCCGAAGTCGTTTCGCCAGACTTGTCAATCTTGTTTCTCACCACGATGAGTCTCTTTCCGTCCACACGCTCCTTGATATCGCTGATTTCAGCCGTTGTAGGCTGCCGGTCGATAAGCCAGAGCACTATCTTCGCCTCCTGCATCTTCTGATAAGTGCGCTCTATGCCGATGCTTTCCACTACGTCGTCCGTGTCACGTATGCCGGCGGTGTCGACGAAGCGGAACTGTATGCCGTTGATGATGGTGGAGTCTTCAATGAAATCGCGTGTCGTGCCGTGCACGTCGCTCACGATAGCCTTCTCCTCATGCAGCAGGAGGTTGAGCAGCGTGCTCTTTCCCACGTTGGTGTTGCCTACGATAGCCACCGGTATGCCGTTTTTCAGGGCGTTTCCGATTTCAAACGAATGAATGAGCGATACGAGCCGCTGATGGATGTCGTTGGCAAGGGCGTATAGCTCCGTGCGGTCGGCAAACTCCAGTTCCTCGTGGTCAGAGAAGTCAAGTTCCAGTTCCAGTAGCGAAGTGAGCTTCAGCAGATGCTCGCGCAGGTCAGACAGTTCGTTGCTGAAGTGTCCCTTCAGTTGGCTGAGCGCCATGTCGTGAGTAGCCTTGTTGGTAGAGCTGATGAGGTCTGCCACGGCTTCAGCCTGCGAGAGGTCCATCTTGCCGTTGAGGAAGGCACGTTGCGTGAACTCACCCGGTCCGGCAGCCGCGCAGCCGTTCTCTATCAGCAGCGTCATCACCCTCTGCAGTATATACGCCGAGCCATGACAGGAAATCTCCGTGGAGTCTTCGCCCGTGTAAGAATGAGGAGCCCGGAACACGCTCACCAGCACTTCGTCCACGGTCTCTCCCTTCCCGTCGGTTATCCTGCCGAAGGTGATGGAGTATGGCGCTCTGTCGTGCAGCTGCCTGTTGGCTTTTCCCGCCGGCGAGAAAATCTTTTCCGTTATCTCAATCGCCTCATTGCCAGAGACTCTTATTATTCCTATCGCACCGCCCTGTGCGGTGGCTATTGCGCATATCGTTGGGTCGTTATTCATTTTTTGTCTTTTAATAAGTGCAAATGTACGCTTTTTTATTTAATTTTGCACTCGATAAAGAACATGACTTCCATAATAAGAGATGAAAAGTTTTTGGGATGGTCATTTCAGTAGGATAAAGAAAACAAACAACGGTAACGATACAACACGTGGATTTACATATATTCAACCCCGAACACGATATAGCACTCGCTTATGACGTGCCACACCTCACGATACCCCATGTGGCTCAGGAGATGCGTATGAACCTTGGTTTTCTGCCCGCTTTCTGGGCGAAAGACGGAGATGCCGTCCTCGTTGACGACATCAAATATGCCCTGAAGGCGTCGAAACCATATAAGGGGGTGATTGCCGACGTGCTATTTGTGGAGAAAGCCGACCTCGCCTCGCTGCCTCTCGATGGCGTGAAGCCTTGGGGATGGGACCGCAGGGTATGTGCGGAACTCGCCGAAAACGGAGTTGCCGCTGACATCCTGCCCACCGAGAGACAACTTGCCGACGTGCGCCGCTTCTCAGACCGCGAGCAGACGAAGGAAATGCTGCATGCAGTGAGAAAAGGAATTGAAGGCGACACCTGTGGTGAGAGTTTCGTGGCTACTGCCATGGATGAGGCTTGCAGCATCATCCGCCAGTTGGGCAGTGTCGTGGTGAAAGCCCCGTGGAGCTCGTCGGGCAGGGGAGTGCGCTATGTCAGCGACGCTGCCGACCAGCCCAAACTGTCATGGATAAGACACACGCTGCAACATCAGGGCAAGGTGATGATAGAACCCCGCTATAACAAGATGTGCGACTTCGCCATGGAGTTTGTCTCTACTCCCGATGGGAGCGTGAGATATTGCGGCTTGTCGGTGTTCCAGACCCTCAATGCCCAGTATACGGGCAATGTGGTGGGCAGCGAACGGTTCAAGCGCGACCTTCTCAGCCGCTATGTCAGCGAGACGCTTCTCGACGACATGGCCGGACGTCTGGAAAAAAGCCTCTCCGCCATGCTCTCCGGACGCTATGTGGGAGAGCTCGGCGTCGACATGATGGCTGTGGCTGGAGCCGAAGGCGACAGGTTCCTGCTTCATCCCTGTGTGGAGATAAACCTGCGCCGCACGATGGGCCATCTCGCCCTCTCGCTCTATGGCGGTGATGACGAGCACGCACGGTTGATGAGCATCGTACACGACGTGAACTACCAGCTGAAGCTGCAACGCATCGAAGGCGAATACGTCAACGTGTTGTAAGACGAAACAGACTATTACTAACAAATCAAAATAGCATAACCAATTATGAAAAAGAAGCACCTTCTGCTGATGATGCTCGCATTGCCTATGGCAGCGCTGGCGCAGTACAAGTCGCAGGTGTGGAGTCCCGACAATGGCAACGGAACCTACACCAACCCTGTTATCAATGCCGATTATAGCGACCCCGACGTGTGTGTCGCCGGCGAAGACTATTATCTCACGGCAAGTTCATTCAACTGCATCCCCGGTCTGCCCGTCCTTCATTCCAAGGATCTGGTGAACTGGGAGATAGTAGGCCATGCCGTGAAGGAACTGGAACCGAAACTGGAATTCGACAAGCCATCACATGGCAACGGCATCTGGGCACCGTCAATACGCTATCACAACGGCGAGTTCTATATCTATTGGGGCGATCCCGACTATGGCGTGTTCATGGTGAAAGCCAAAGACCCGACCGGCGAGTGGTCAAAGCCGCTGTGTGTGATTCCTGGCAAGGGCCTGATAGACACCACGCCGCTCTGGGACGACGATGGCCGCTGCTATCTCGTCAACGCATACGCCAACAGCCGTTCGCGTTTCGCCTCCGTAATCGCTATCCGCGAGTTGTCTGCCGACGGCACTAAACCCATCGGCAACCCCGTGATTATCTACGACGGCAACGGCACCGAGAGCCGCACCTGCGAGGGACCGAAGATATACAAGCGCGACGGATGGTATTGGGTGATGTTCCCTGCCGGCGGCGTGCCGACCGGTTTCCAGGTGGCGATGCGCTCCAAGAGTCCGTTTGGACCATACGAGAGCAAGGTCGTTCTGGCGCAGGGCAAGACAAAGATAAACGGTCCTCATCAGGGCGCATGGGTTCACACCAAGTTCGGCGAAGACTGGTTCCTGCATTTCCAGGACAAGGAAGCCTATGGCCGCGTGGTGCATCTGCAGCCTGTGACATGGAAGGACAACTGGCCGGTGATGGGCATAGACAAAGACGGCGACTACTGTGGCGAGCCAGTCACGACATACCGCAAGCCGAAGACCTCAGGCAAGGTGCAGGTGGTGAACCCGGTAGAGAGCGATGAGTTCAGCGACACCAGACTCGGACTGCAATGGCAATGGCATGCCAACTACAATGAGACCTTCGGTATGCCGACAGCCTTCGGTTCGTATAGAGTATACACCCACAAGGTGTCGGAGAAATTCCAGAACCTCTGGGAAGTTCCAAACCTGCTGCTGCAGAAGACACCAGCCGACAAGTTCACTGCCACCACCAAAATACGCTTCACATCCAAAGACCAGAACCAGACCGGCGGACTGCTGATGATGGGCCTCGACTATTCAGGTCTTGTGGTGAAACGTGTGGGCAATGATTTCCAGCTCCTTCAGATTTCATGCAAGAGCGCCGACAAGGGCAAACCGCAGACGGAGCAGCTTATCGCCACACTCAAGCCAACGGCAGTAGACCAGATAGACTATCAGCCAGGCACACATATCGACATCTATATGCGCATGAGCGTGAACGATGGCAAGATGCGCTTCTCTTACAGTCTCGACGGCAAGAAGTACACCAAGTGTGGCACGGAGTTCACCATGCGCGAGGGCAAGTGGATAGGAGCCAAGATAGGTTTCGTGGCATACGAGCCCGGACAGAAGACCAACCGTGGTTGGATTGATGCAGACTGGTTCAGAGTGACCAAAATGTGAAAATGAGATTTGCAGGAAAGGCATTCCTGTAATGCCGCAATATAGGAAAAAACGGTATACAAAAAGAAACCGTGTCGGATTAGTTTCTGACACGGTTTTCTTTTTCCTGACTTCGTCATTGCGTCACCCAAAATTCTTCGTCAAAGAGTTTAGCTA
>CAVBFA010000207.1:0-4981 GCA_963594595.1 Oscillibacter sp.
GCCTCTATGCGTGCCGTCTCCTCCACTGAGTCGGTGATAGCGTCGATCTGTGTCGGTGAGTTGCCCTGGCAGATTACGAAATAGTCGCATATCGTTCCGGCTATACCTCTGAGGTCGGCAATTACGATATTTGAGCCCTTTTTCTCTTGAATACCTTTTACGATTGTCTCTACAAGCTTGTTCTTCTTTTCCATCAAATTCTAATAGGATTATTTTTGTTTTCTAATTCATTTTTTGTCGACACCATGCGGCGACATCGCTTTCTGATGTGAAATACCGCTCGTCTTATATATATAATGTGCCAACAGCATACAAAGGTAAGCCGATTTATCCGAATTAAGCAAGAATATGGTGTTATTTTGGATTTTTTTATAAAAAAGTTGCCGAAATTGTTTGTAGTTCAAAAAAAAGTAGTACCTTTGCACTCGCAATCGGGAAGTTAATAACAAACGATTGATAATTTAAAGCATTGGGATATGGTGTAATGGTAACACTACAGATTCTGGTCCTGTCATTCTTGGTTCGAGTCCGAGTATCCCAACAGCAGACATTTAGTCTGAAGCGTCAGTTACTTATTCATTCTTATTGGGATATGGTGTAATGGTAACACTACAGATTCTGGTCCTGTCATTCTTGGTTCGAGTCCGAGTATCCCAACAACAGAGAGACATCCTCACCAAGAGGATGTCTTTTTTGTTATTGTATGTGATTGTTCTAATTATTTAATGATATATTGATTATGAATATGAAAGAAACACCTGTGCTTCTGCTTACCGGATATCTGGGAAGCGGAAAGACTACATTGCTCAACAGAATACTCGCCAATGAGGAGGGTTTGAAATTTGCAGTGATAGTGAACGATATCGGTGAGGTAAACATCGACGCCGACCTCATACAGCAGGGAGGCATCGTGGGCGAGGGAGACGACAGCCTGGTGGCTCTGCAGAACGGCTGCATATGCTGCACGCTGAAGATGAACCTCGTGCAGCAGATCAGCGACATCGTGGCGCAGCACCGCTTCGACTATATAGTTATCGAGGCGAGCGGCATCTGCGAACCGGCGCCAATAGCCCAGACCATCAGCGTTTATCCGAGGATGTATCCGGAGATGGCGAAGGAGGGCAAGGCGAAGCTCGATGCCATCGTGACGGTGTGTGATGCTTTGCGACTGCGCGATGAATTCAATGAAGGCACAGACCTGACGAGGATGAACATCGACGAGGATGACCTGGAGAGTCTGGTGATTCAGCAGGTGGAGTTCTGTAATATCATACTGCTCAACAAGGCATCGGAGGTGACTGCCGAAGAACTGGAACATGTGAAGGCGATACTGCGCCAGATACAGCCGAAGGCGGAGATTATACCTTGCGACTACGGCGATGTGGACCTGAAGAAAATCATAAACACCGGACTCTTCGACTTTGAAAAGGTGGCTACGTCGGCACGCTGGATAGAGGCCGTGGAGGGAGACGAGGATGATCTGGAGAACGAAGAAGAGGGCGAAGCGCTGGAATACGGCATCGGCACCTTCGTTTATCGCCGTCGCCGTCCGTTCTCGTTGACAGAGTTCGACCAGTTCATTGCCCGCAAGTTCCCGAAGGGCGTGATACGCTGCAAGGGAATATGCTATTTCGAAAGCGAGAAAGACCAGTGCTATCTCTTTGAGCAGGCTGGCAGCCAGGTGTCGCTGACGAATGCCGGACAGTGGTATGCGTCGATGCCGGAGGATGAGTTCGCCGAGTTCAGCAAGAACAATCCCGGGGTGTTGAAAGACTGGGATGAAGAATATGGCGACCGCATGCAGAAACTCGTGTTCATCGGACAGAACATGGACCGCGAGGAGATAGAAAGAGAATTGGACAAGTGTCTGGTATAGAAAGGGGATTACAAATACTCTTATGAAAGGACAAAATCCAAACAGTCTCTAATGACCGATTTGATATAAAACAAACCCATCCTGGACTTCATTATCCCAAATCGGCCATTAGGGCTTGCTTGGATTTTGGTATTTTAGAAGAGGGGATTTTGTTTGGCTTTTAATGAGAAATAGCGAGCTATTGCGAATTAAAAACAGACAAAATACGCCTTATAAAATCCAAAAGACTGCAAGCAGTCATAAAATACTACATCTAACGGCCTAATGACCGTTTGGGGATTATTGAAAGACCAGGATGGGTTTGTTGCTGATCGGTATTTGAAAGATTGCCAAACTCCTTTCAAATACTATATAAAGATTAGTGCGTCTTGTTGACTTAACCGATGTCTACTACCGTTATTCCGGCACCTCCAAACTGCACATGCTCGTCTTTGTATGACGTGACGGCAGGTACGGTGGCGAGATACTGGCGGATAAGCTGGCGCAGAATTCCCGTTCCGGTGCCGTGGAGGATGCGCACTCTCGACATGCCGACAAGGGTGGCGTCGTCGATGAAATACATCACGGCATTGAGAGCCTCGTCGCCTCGCATACCGCGCACGTCGAGGTCTTGCTTGAAGTTGAGCTTCTTCTCGTCGATGGTCTCGCGGGTCTGTCTGCCTACGGTCATGAACGGGCGCGGTTCTTCGCGCTTGGGAGCCGTGGCGTGTTCCAGCTTCTTCAGCGAGGTGGTGGATCGCAGGTCGCCGAATATCACGGTGGCGTTCTTGCCCTGTATGCTCTCTATCTTGCCTACGGATGTGGTGCCCTTTATCCTCACCGTGTCGCCTTCCTTCAGCGGAGTGCTGGCGGTGGGCAGGGTGGTGGCGGCAGACGTGTTGTCTTTGTCCTGTCCGGCAGATGACGGGTCGCCCTTCTTGCGGTTCTTCTTGTTCTCCTTTCTTCTGAGAATCTGCGCCATCTTGCGCGCTATCTTGTCGTCTTCTGCCTGCTTGTCCATATCGGAGATGCCCTCCTTGAAGTCTTTCAGACTGTCGCGAAGCTTCTTTGTCTCTTCCTTCTCGGCCTGCTTCTCGCGGATTTCGCGGATGACGTTCTCGATTTTCTTGTTGCTCTCCTTAAACAGTTCCTCGGCCCTTTCCTTGGCTTTGGCGAGCACCTCCTTGCGGCTCTTTGCCAGATCGCTGATTTCAGACTCGTATTTGGCTATCGTCTGCTCCATCTGCTTCTCACGCTGATGGATGGTCTGGCGTTTGCTCTCCCAGTAGCGTTTGTCGCGCACTATGTCTTGCAGGTATTTGTCGCTCTGTATGTAGTCGGAGCCTACTATCTCGCTGGCGTCGTGGATCACCTGTTCGGGCAGTCCTATCTTGCGTGCTATCTCGATGGCGAACGAACTTCCCGGCTGGCCTATCTGCAGCTGGAACAGGGCCTGCATCTGATGGCGGTCGTAGAGCATCGCACCATTGACCACACCCTCGTGGCTGTCGGCGAAATGCTTCAGGTTCTGATAGTGGGTGGTGATGACGCCGTAGGCTCTCTTTATGCAAAACTGCTTGAGCACCGCCTCGGCTATGGCACCGCCGATCTGCGGTTCCGTACCGGTACCGAACTCGTCGATGAGAATCAGAGTGCGGTCGTTGGCGCTCTTCATCATGTTCTTCATGTTCGTAAGATGGCTCGAATACGTACTCAGATCGTCCTCGATGCTCTGTTCGTCGCCGATGTCTATTAGGATGTTCTGGAATATTCCCGTTTGTGAACGCTCGCTCATCGGTACCGACAGTCCGCATTGCAGCATATACTGCACCAGTCCTACGGTCTTCAGGCATACTGACTTTCCGCCGGCGTTTGGTCCGGAGATTATCAGCATCCTTTTGTTGCGTGTCAGCGTGATTTCCAGCGGTACCACCTTCTTGCCCTGCTTCTGCAGCGAGAGGCGCAGCAGAGGGTGTGTGGCTTCTGTCCAGTCGATATGCGGATATTTGCCCACCTCCGGTTCTATACCGCCAATCAGTTTGGCGAGCTCCGTCTTGGCCCGCAGCATGTCAACCTGAGCCAGCAGCTTGTAGGAGTCGAGAATCTGGGGCACGTGCGGACGTATCACCTTTGCCATCTCCGTCAGGATTCGTATCACCTCGCGGCGCTCTTCGGCTTCCAGTTCGCGGACGCGGTTGTTTGCCTCCACCACTTCGGTAGGCTCTATGAAGAGAGTCTTTCCCGAGGCCGACTCGTCGTGTACGATACCCTTTATCTTGCGCTTCATCGTGGGCACTACAGGTATCACCAGACGGCCGTCGCGCATCGCCGGCGTGACATCCTTCTCTATCAGACCTTCGCTCTGTGCCGATCTCAGAATACTATATAATGTACGCGAGATGCTGCCCTCCACCTTAGCCAGTTCCCTGCGGATGTTGAGCAGTTCTGGCGATGCCGTGTCGCGTATCTTTCCGAATTTATCCAATATCTGGTCTATGCGCTGCAGAATCTGCGGAAACGTCACCACACCTTCGGCAAGCTCGTGAAGGGCAGGGTAGGGGTAAACAGGGTCTTTGCGCCATCCGTCATCCGGGGGCGCAACGGCAGCGTCTTCGTCCGTGCGGTTCAGATACGTCACGATGTCGTTCACCGTTCCCAGCGACCGGCGCAGGTCGTACAGTTCGTCCTCCTCCATGTGAGTGCCTTCCAGCCGGAGGCGTGCCACCGACTGTCTCACGTCGAAGAAGTAGTTGAGCGGGAAATTCTCCTCTTCCTCCTGTAGCCGGCGAAACTCCCTGACTCTCGACAGCTGGGTGTTTATCGCCTTCACGTTGTCCATGAAGGTAATCTTGTCCACTTCTTCTTTGCCGAGAGAGCTCAGACAGCGTTCTCGCAGCAGAGTCCTTATCTCGTTGAATCCGATTTTGTCTTCGAATGTTTTTGGGTAAATCATGGTGCAAAATTAGCAAAAACATCTTTTTTATGAAAAAAGTTGCGATAAAATTTGCAGATATAAATATAATTCCATACCTTTGCACTCGCTTTAAGACACTAAGCAAGTTCTTCAAGTAAGGAGAGATGGCAGAGTGGTCGAATGCACCGGTCTTGAAAACCGGCGTACTGAGA
>CAVBFA010000208.1:0-4907 GCA_963594595.1 Oscillibacter sp.
AAGACTGCAAGCAGTCATAAAATACTACATCTAACGGCCTAATGACCGTTTGGGGTTTAACACAAACTGACATTAGGATTAAGTGTGCACTAAATTAATTCCGCCAACGGGTAAATACTGTGACTTACCACCTGAAAGACGGAAAAAGCAGTAACAGCTTATTTTCAACCGGCTGTTACTGCTTTCTTAGTATTAAATGTATAAATGCGTAGCCTCTTATAAACTACAAGATCATTTTACGGCTATCTTCTCTGCCGTACCGTTTTTTACACGGATGTAGACACCGGCAGCTCTTGGCTTATGTTTCAAGGCATAACCGTCGTGGGTATACCATTTTTCATCAGCCTCACTGTTTTCCACTTCAACAATGCTTGTCGTAACCGAGTTGGCATCGAAACCGATTTCAAAAGGAGTCTTTCTATTGCCTACAACAGCGTCATCAGAATAATCCAACGTATTGTCAGAAATCAAGATGTCTGCTCCATACTTTATTCTGAAAGTAAGTTTCTCGACAGACTCACCTGGCACCGTCAGGAAGACGATACCGTCACTATCGGTAAATCCGGCGGTACGACACTCGCTACCGGCAAACACTCCCGTCTCGCATTCAGCAAGCGGTTTTCCGTCATATGTGATGCGTGCAACAACGGTCATATTGCCAGGATACTTACTGTCATCAACAGGATTGAAAATTGTCACTATAACAGGTTGGTACTCCATTGCCGGCGCCTTGGCCTTTGCCGTGCTCTTCGGATATGAGAAGGAGCGGTCGGTATCGGCCTTGCTGAGATACATGTAACCTTGCGACGGGACAAGAGCCTGCAGGGTGCCTGCCCATTCATAACCATCGAAAATAGCGAAACCTGACTTACCCTTGACGAGGTCACCGTCTTCAGGATTGAGCGAAGCAAAAGCATCACCAAGGCTGACGGCTGCCGTACCGTTGTATGCCAGCCAGTTCCAGCCGTTCCTTACGGTTATCGTGCGTTCAGAGTCTGTCGGAGACGAACCGATGACAGAAAGTTCCTCCGCATTGTTCATAAGCACTTTATACATTTCCTTGTTGTTCATCAGGATATCTCCACCGTCCCAGACATTCTCGTATCTCATGATTGAGCGTTTCTTGCTCTTCACGACATCAACGCTGCCGGATATCGGCGACATCAAAGATGTGGCAGTCATATCGTTGGTAACTACAGAGAGAGACATCCAGTTCCAGCCTTCACCCAGGTTAAGCGTCTGCTCAATCATCTCAAGAGCGTCAAGGACTACCGGTTCCTGGAATGAGCCTAACACACCGCCAACATTGAAATCCACGTCACGGTTTGGTTTTACCATAGGCCATACGGTTCCCGTAGAAGCATCATAGACTCTGAATGCCACGTTCTTGTTCTTGTCGTCAGCATTGCCTGCGATGTCAAGCATAACGAAATAATCATCATAGCGTTTGCTATAAACAGGATGAGCCACGCCTCTGCATTCACCGTCTACAAATGCCGCAACAATATCATCAGGGTCGTTGGACGGTATTCCCTGTATCGACAGACTTCCTACAAGATTCATCGAACTTGAATACTTGCCGTTATCAACTGTCCATGAAGGAACACTTCCCTTGACGTTCAGTTCGAGAGTAAGCGGAACGGCAATGCCGTCAGAGTTAACGAGGTAGACAGTTTCCGAATATCTGCCGACCGGACAACTCTTGGCGATGGTGAAGTCTATTGTCTGCTGCGACAACGGCGACAGCATACCAGCAGTAGCATCTGCCTTGAGCCATTGCGGAAGGTTGCTGAGGGTCCATTCCTGCTGAGTTCCGCCCTTGTTCACGATGACAGCACTGAAAGTCGATTGCTGACCTGCCTCCTGTTCCATAGAAACTTTGTCGTCAATCCATGAGAGAGCGTTGCGGTGGACGTAAGCCGACCAGCATACCGGTTCGCAGTAATTGCCGTTGACATCCTTGACGCGTTTAACCCTGAAGTTAAGAGTACATTCCTCTATCCGAGCCGGAGCCTCGTCAATGTTGATCACAATCTTTTCGTTGCTTGCAGTAAACGAGAACGGCACATTGGTCTCCACCGGTTTCTCCTTAAGAGCAGGAGCCTCATCCGAGAACTCAAGCCCTGAAGAAGAGCCGACCATCCTTCTCGTCATATTCATGGCGACGATACTGGTATCGACAGGAACGGTCTGCAACTGATTGCCGCTATCAAGGACTTTTGTTTCAAACGGGAAGTAAGCCACGAGTCCTGTCTCCTTTCCGGTTAGCCTCAACTTACGGCTGTCCGCCAGGGTGGAAGCATCAAGAGTTGCATTCCACACCCTCACCTCATCTATGCCACCTTTCAGGCGACGGTCGTAGACATAAGTCTGATCTGGATTCATACGCCTGCGCACTCCGACAAGGATGGAGTCTGAGTTAAGCGAACCCACATTTCGTGACGACAAGGACAATGCACGCTGTCCGTCAACATAAAGCGATGTGTTACCGGAGCGAAGCACATTCAGTGCGATATGATGCCACTGGTTATCGGCAACATCAATTGTTGAAGTCTGCTGCACGTTGTCAGAAGCCGTAAGTCTGAGTTGTCCGTTCACGTCGGTCCACACGTCAATGTCGCCCATCTGAAGAATCTGAGCCTCAGCATGCTGTTTTTCAGCCTTGACCCACAGCTCCACGGCTCTGTTGTCTTCTGTTCCGACAGCCAGATCGCCGGCGAAGAAAGCAAGATGAGTGTTACCGTCAAGACTGACTGCTTTGTTCACGTTGTTCAGATACCATGTATCGCCGGTTGCCACGAGATGACGGTTACGCGCATAGTCGTTAATCAGCGTGCCGTCACCCTCATCCATTTTCCAGTAACCGATGAGATGAGCCGTAGAAGGCATCTTGGTGAGCTGGCGCTGGCGTTGAGCCTCTGTATTGTCGTGGGCAACGTCCCACAGAGTCAGTTCATGGATTGCTCCTTTCAGATTCTCGCCTACCGACAGAGTGCCGACACCGTTGTAAGCCTCCGTTACGCAATCTCTGAACAGGTCTGTAGTCTGAGCCGTAGCCTCATCAGCCACGGTAGCGTTAAGCAGACCGCCGTTGCCGTCACGCTTATAGCTCACCGTGAGGTAGCACCATGAGTTCTGTGGCACCTTCTCCGACGAAGTGAAGGTGTCGTTGCCGACAGACAGCACCAGATGCATGCCACGGTCGAGAGCTATCTTGAATTTCTCCGTTCCGTTGCCATGCGACAATACCGTACCCTCGCCAGTAACCTTCAGCCACATATCCGTAGAGAAGTCCTTGTCGGCAAGTGAGAACGAAGCTTCAGTGGCAGCTGCCAACTCCTTGCCTTGCATTGCAAACGCCGTATTGTGTGCAATTTCCGATCCGTTGAGCACACCGGTTATCTCGAAGTTGCCGTCGGTGCTCAATGCTCCCTTCACTATTTCCTCATTGAAGGTTACGCTTATATCGTCAGCGATGTCCAGGATGCCGTTGGAAGGTTGTGGCAATCCGAGCGGTTTCGGTTTCACCATATCCTTTGCAATCAGTATCTCGTTGCTGGAGCGTGCTACTTCGTCTCCGCCGTATGAGCTGACGGAAAGCACTCTGAAGCGATAGTTGCCATCGGCAAGACCGTGCATATTATAATTGTACACGACATGCGCTACGTTAGGCAGCAGCTCATTATTGACGGTTACGTTTTTCGGGTCGACAACATACTCCTTCAGCGTGAGCCAGTCGGACGCTCCCGGTGCGTAAGTCTGAATGCGGAAAGCCTTCAATCCCGGATAAGTTCTGTCAAACTGGTTGAAGGTTATTCCGAGCGTGTCACTTGTTATTGTGTTCACCACGTTCTTGTCGAGAGCCATATTGACAGCAGACGACGAAGGCATGAAGTCGGCTGATATATAAACCGTGTCGGCTATCACGTCCCACGTGCCCGAGCTGTCATACTGATACTGCGACGCAAGCACAATGGCGATGCTGTCAAACTGGAGTTGTCCCTGGTTGGTCTGCTCCAGCTGCAACTGCTTCACGACAGTCTCCGTGGCGGGCACTTTTATAAGTCTGCCTTCGGTAAGCACCTTGCCGTCGATGGATATCTTGGCACCATTGGCATTGTTCTCGTCATTTGAGATAAGACGGAAATACACATCCTCCTGGGTTTCGGAGTTGTTGCGCAGCTGCAGCGTGAAGTTGGCTGCACCGCCGGTAGGCACATTGCTCACCTTCGACCACTTCATGTTGTCAACCATAATCTCCGGCACCTCTATCTGTTGTGTAGCCTCCATAATGACCTTCTCTCCGGGCTTGTAGTAAGATGTACGCACTTCGCCCTCGTAAGGTGCAGAGGTCTGTCCTGCCATAGTTCGGAATATCGGTCCCCAGTTGTCATACTGATAGACGTCCACCGACAAGGCATCACCATTACCATCCTCAGCGAGTGTGTAGGTAAAGTTAGACGACTGCGTGGTCGACTCTTCGTCATACTTGTGTGTTCCGCCTCCGGAATTGTTCTCAAGGATGGCCTCAAAGCCGAAACCGTTTACGATCATACCCGTACTCAGAAGCACATGAACAAGACCCATCGTGGTCTGTTCGCTGCTCTTTGTGTAAGTGGAGTCCACCGTTTGGCTCATCGTAAGCGACGAACCCGAGTCGAACGAGAAGTTGTTGGTGCGATACTTTGAAGCCTGTTCGTTGGCAAGCACCTTCTGCTGCTCGTTGGTCTTGAGATGCAGATACCAGTTCTTGATGGCGTTGTTCATGTCGCTCACCTCGTCAACGAACTTCTTGGTGGGGTCCACGCCTTGAGGCATAACCATCCTGTATGACGGTCCTACGGAAGAAGGTTGTGGGCAGAGGCCCTCTTCTTCCGACCATACGTCGGCATCGTCATTGTCTGAGC
>CAVBFA010000209.1:0-2096 GCA_963594595.1 Oscillibacter sp.
GTATATTCTTCGTTGTTCATAGGCATTGTGCTCGGCGCTGTATTGTACAGCATGTCGATGGGCACTGGTTTTGAAGGTTTCTTGACACATCTGCTCAACGACACCGTCGGAACGGGATCTGACGCCAAGCAGTACGGTCTTATTTCCTGCCTGTCCGACCCTTGGAACGTGGGCATCATCGTGTTCCTCGTCGTTCTTGGTTCTATCGTGTCGCTCATGAACAAGGCTGGCGGATCGGCTGCTTTCGGACGCTGGGCTTCCAAACACATAAAGACAAAGATAGGTGCGCAGATTGCAACTATCATTCTCGGACTTCTCATCTTCATCGACGACTATTTCAACTGCCTCACCGTGGGTTCCGTGATGCGTCCGATAACCGTGCGCCATGGCGTTACAAAGGAAAAGCTCAGCTACCTCATCGACTCCACAGCGGCTCCGGTCTGCATCATTTCGCCTATATCGAGCTGGGCAGCTGCCGTGTCTGGTTTCGTGTCGGGCGGCGAGAATGGTCTGGCGTTGTTCTGTCAGGCTATACCTTTCAACTTCTACGCCTTCTTCACAATCATCTTCATATTTATGATTGTATTGTCGGGATTCGACTTCAAGGCTATGAGCAAGTACGACGCACGTCTGCAGGAATGGTATGAGCGCACCGGCGGTCAGGTAGACGAGGTGATTGACACAAAACTGCAAATCGTAGAACACGGTGTGGGTGCCAAGCAAGACAGCAAGAAGCCTGCAACGACAAAGGGTTCGGTTGCCGACCTCGTAGTGCCTATCCTGATGCTCATCGTGTTCTGCATGGCTGGCATGATTTACTCTGGAGGATATTTCGACGCAACAAGCACTTGCTACCACAACTTCGTAGATGCGTTTGCAGCAAGCAACGCTTCGGTCGGACTGGTTATCGGTTCGCTTGCAGCGTTGATTCTTACTGTAGCAATGTTCGTAGCACACCGCACACTGAAGTTCGACAATGCCATGAGTTGTCTTATCAAAGGCTTCGAAGCCATGGTGCCTGCCATACTGATTCTCACCCTTGCATGGACACTGAAAAGCATGACCGACTCACTTGGCGCTGCCGAATACGTGTCGGGCGTTGTGGCAAGCACAGCCTCTGGTCTGCAGATGCTGCTGCCGGCGATAATCTTCATCGTTGCAGCGTTGCTCGCCTTTGCCACTGGCACCTCTTGGGGAACATTCGGCATACTCATCCCTATCTGCATCGCCGTATTCCCTGCAGCCGCACCGCTGCGCATCATCTCCATCTCGGCGTGCATGGCAGGTGCAGTCTGCGGCGACCATATATCTCCAATCTCCGATACCACCATTATGGCGTCGGCAGGCGCCGAGTGCAAGCACGTCCACCACGTGTCGTCGCAGTTGCCCTACGCCATGACTGTAGCCGCCGTGTCATTCCTCACATTTGTCGTAGCCGGCTTCACACAGCAGCTCGGCATCGTAGCCTCTGCAGCCATTTCCTGGATCTTAGGCATGGCAATGCTTTTCTCAGCATTATGGGTGCTGAGAAGAATCAGTAGATAAAAGCCTCAACCTATTATAATATCTGCAAAGCAATAGCTGCGCAGGCCTCCGCATCTGCGAGGGCATGATGGTGTTGTGTCAAGTCATAGCCGCAGCGGGCGGCTATGACATCAAGCGTATGACGGCCTTTGGGCCAGACCTTGCGTGAGGCGATGCAGGTGCAGTAGAAGTCGTAATCGGGATAGTCCATCTGATAGACGCGGAAGACGGCTTTCAGACAGCTCTCGTCGAACGCCTTGTTATGAGCCACAAGCGGAAGCCCCGCTATCTTCGGCTCTATCTGCTTCCACACTTCGGGAAAAACCGGCGCATCGTCTGTGTCTGCAGCGCAAAGACCATGCACCTGACTGCACCGGTAGTTGTAATACTTGGGCTCCGGTTTGATGAGCGAGTAGAAGCGGTCCACCACCTCCCCACCTCTAACAATAACCACGCCAACAGAGCATACCGAAGAACGCTCATTGTTGGCGGTTTCAAAATCTATAGCTGCAAAATCTTTCATTATTGCAATGTCGTATCAATTATTTGTTCTACGTTAGTAACGAAATACA
>CAVBFA010000209.1:2106-4729 GCA_963594595.1 Oscillibacter sp.
CCATAAACTCATCCGCTATAAAAACATAACAGAAAAGCCTCGCTTGCCACTGATTTACAACAAAACTGAAGCCATGTTGCCCATGATTTGCAACAAAAATTTATAGCTTTTGCCACTGATTTGAGACAAAAAAGTTGTATCTTTGCCCATGAATTAAAACAAACGCTATGTTCAAACGCAAGATATTAAGCAAATTAGAAGCATGGAAGCAAGACGAAAGGCATAAGCCACTCATCTTGAGAGGAGCCAGACAAGTAGGTAAGACAACTGTTGTCAACGAATTTGGCTCCCAGTTCGACAACTACCTATACTTCAATCTTGAAATGAGCGAGAGCGTCAGATTGTTCGAGATGGACATTCCATTAAACGATCTGGTCAATATGCTGTTTGCCAGTTTAGGGAAGTCGCAAAAAAAAGGCAGTACGCTTATCTTTATTGACGAGATACAGAACTCTCCCAAGACAATCGCTCTGCTCAGATACTTCTACGAGCAGAGGCCCGACCTATATGTCATAGCCGCAGGCAGTTTGTTGGAGAACCTTGTAGACGTCAATGTCAGTTTCCCGGTAGGAAGAGTTATGTATTTGGCATTGCGTCCTTGCTCTTTCTATGAGTTTTTAGGTGCCATAGGCAAAAACAATCTTCTTACCATTCTCTCACAGAAAGCCGAATATACCATTGCTTTTCACGAACAGCTCATGCACCAGTTCAATCAGTACACCATTATCGGCGGAATGCCCGAAGCTGTGCAGCATTACGCAGAGACACAAGACATCATAGCCATAGAAGATGTGTACGAGACTTTGGTACAAGCTTACAAGGACGATTCGGAGAAATATGCTAGAAGCAATAAGCTGACAGATGTAGTGCGCTTCATCTTATCGTATGGCTGGGCGTTCTCGGGCGAGACTATCACCTTGGGCAACTTCGCCAACTCTGGCTATAAATCACGAGAGGTAGGCGAAGCATTCCGCCTCTTGGAGAAAGCCATGGTTCTGGAATTGGTTTATCCTGTATCTTCCACACAGATGCCTATCATCCCCGAAACCAAACGAATGCCAAAACTCATCTGGTTTGATACCGGCTTGGTCAACTATCAGGCAGGCCTCAGAAAGGAAATCATCGGTTCTACGGAGATGGTGGACAGCTGGCGAGGTCATATTGCCGAGCAAATCACAGCTCAAGAGCTCCTGTCGATGGAAGACCGAGTGGGGCAGCATCGTTCGTTCTGGGCAAAGCCCAACAATGGTGCCGAAGTAGATTTCCTGTTCGTCCACGACTCCAAACTTTACCCCATAGAAGTAAAGAGCGGTACCAATGCCCATCTGCGTTCACTCCAGGTTTTCATGGACAATTCGGATATAGACATAGCCATCCGCGTTTGGTCGAACCCATACTCTGTAAATATTGTAAAGACGCCAAAAGGCAAGGAGTTCCGTCTGATAAACCTGCCTTTCTACCTGATCGGCAATCTGCATCAGGTCTTGGACGAAGTGATATAATACCCACCATAAGGCAAAATATCATTCTGCAGAATAATACTATACCCTAATTACTTAACTTTAAAGATAGAAAAAAATTCGAATCATAAGCTAATCTCTCCGAACTTTTTGTTAGCGAAAAAATCCCCCATATCTCCCAGCATCGCCGTAACCTACACAGTATAAGCACAATAAAGGCTGACAGATACGCTCACGAAAGCGATATCTGCCAGCCTATCTTCCAGGTGGAGAGGCATATCTGCCAGCGCAAGCTTGGTCAAAACTCGGTCTCAACTCAGTTCACGCCAGCTTTTAATCAACGTCTATTTGGTATAAATAGTGAAACAATAGGCATTCCCATCCACAGAAATGTCAACAATCACATTCCCTTTCTTCAGCGTTGTCCACTTGCCGTCAACCTCAGCTGTTTTGAAATGGAACTTGTTTCTTAGTTCTGATTTTATGTGGTTATAGGCACGTTTGTTGTAGACATGGATCGAGACGAAAGGTCCAAAACCAACGCTTCCTGCTATCAGCACAGAAAAATTACCCTTACCATATTTAATTGGACTGCCGTCTGCCGCCACCATACAATTCTTATAGTAGACATCCTCATAATAGAAGTCGTTCAACTCAGGGTCGTGATAGCGCCCGCGAAACGCATAGCCGCTCCTTTCCGCTATCTTCTTAATACCAACGTTGCACTCTTTCACACTCTTTATCAGCTCACCTACGCTAATGATATCGCTGAAAGACGCACGCTGCGCAGCAGACTGTCGCTGCGCACCCGTCATAGAGGTCTGGCTATAGCAGCAAAGTGTGCTGATTATGAATATCAGAAAAGATACTAATGCCTTCATATTGTATGGTTTAAGTAAATGTTTTTATTGACGCTGCAAAGATAGCATTTTTCGGATATGATAGCAACGGCTTTTCTGCATATTCTTCAGTGTGTTTTTGCGATTTATATGCTTAGATTACATCAAACATTTCATATCAAGAAGAAAACCTGTCAGTAATGAAGGATTTTCACTACCGACAGGCTTATCTGTATTTTATCTATAAAGTTATCTCCATAGAGGCTCCGAAATCCAATTTTCAGGGAATCCCATTGCTGCCGGGTCTACCTGTGGATAAGAAAC
>CAVBFA010000210.1:0-4709 GCA_963594595.1 Oscillibacter sp.
GACATATACCGTATGCCGCGATATGCTCGACGGCGGTCATACCGGCAAGGCTGTGCTGAAACACGGCAGGGCAGTGGTAGATATGGGCACACGCCGCGACCCCGGCTTCCTCGACCTCCGTCTTACTGCCAAAATCGGCGGTGCGACTACCACTCATCATGTCAAGGTAGGCTTCTCGGTGGATAAAATACAGCCCTACACCAAAGAACCATCAGACTTCATGACCTTCTGGCAGAAAGAGCTTCACGAGCTGAAGAGCGTGCCGCTCACCTACACCATTGATCCAGCCCACGAATACGACACCGACCTGGCAGATGCCTATCTCGTGCGCCTCGACGTGAACAAGCAGGGGCAGTGTATCTACGGCTATCTGTTCATCCCCAACGGCCACGTAAAAGGTTCGTGTCCGGTAGTGCTCTGTCCTCCGGGAGCAGGCGTGAAGACCATCAAGGAACCGTTGCGCCACCGCTATTATGCCGACAGCGGCTGCATCCGCTTCGAGATGGAGATTCACGGGCTCGACCCGAGGATGAGCGACCGGCAGTTCAAGGAAATAAACAATGCCTTCAATACCGGTGCCAACGGCTATCTGTGTCAGGGATTGTATTCGCGCGATGATTATTATATGAAGCATGTCTACCTCGGACTGGTGCGTGCCATAGATTTCCTTACCTCTCTGCCTGAGTGGGACGGAAAGAACGTAGCCGTGCAGGGTGGCAGCCAGGGCGGTGCGCTGAGTCTTGTGGCGGCGGCGCTCGACAGCCGTGTAACGCTCTGCTGCGCAAATCATCCGGCTCTTGCCGACATGGCGGCCTACCGCGATAAGGGGCGTACGGGCGGCTACCCTCACATGCAGCGCATGGGGCTGCTCAACGAGCAAACGGAGAAGACGCTGCAGTATTATGATGTGGTGAATTTTGCACGCCACATCTCCTGTCCCGTACGTATGACATGGGGGTATAACGATAACACCTGTCCGCCGACAACCAGCTACGCCGTATGGAATGTGCTCCGTTGTCCCAAGTCTTCGCTCATCACTCCCATCAATGAGCATTGGACCAGCGACGCTACCGAAAGGGAGCATTGCGAATGGATTCTTTCAAATCTCATCAAGTAGGTGTAATCTACTTTATGCCGACTGAGATGGAAGAGTTGTCACCACCTGAATTAATAAAAAACTGAAAAAATGAAAAAAACTGTCAGATTGTCTGGTTTTTTATTGTAATATTCTGACTGACAGGTAGTTGGCTTCTATCCGATTGTCAGGCGATTGTCTGGATGGTTTGCTAATGAAAGGAATAATCATACGACAGGAATTGCATGCGTTGGTAGAATCCTGAAAACAGTAATATGAGTACTACAAAATGAAGATATTGGGCATGTGTCTGACAGCAATTCTGCCCAACAGGGGCAAGCAGCGTGCCCCTGTTGAGAAAGCAGCTTACCCCTGTTGGGCAAGCAGCGTGCCCATTTTTTGTATAAACCCAAAACGGTCATTAGACCGTTCAATGATAGTATTTTATAACTGCTTGCAGTCTTTTGCTTTTTATAAGGCGTCTTTTGCTTGTTTTTAATTCGCAATAGCTCGCTATTACTCATTAAAAGCCAAACAAAATCCACTCTTCTAAAAAAGCAAAATCCAAGCAAGCCTTAATAACCGATTTGGGTTAAAAGCAATCACCGTGTTCTTGTATGGTTTAGAGTGTAGTGTGGCGGTGATGGCAATAATGCAAACGTTTGCATTGTTTTTTCATACGTTTTTCTCTTTTCGGATTATTTACATATTTAATAAGTTCCTAAATTTGCCATCGCTAAAGAGTCAATAAAAGTGAGAATTATCAAAGCCTTGCAAAAAATGCAGGACATATAACATAATCACGTAAGTCAAAAATAACGCTAACAATAATAGTAACAATGAAAAAATCAGTGAAAAGCCTGTTGACTCTCCTGTTGCTTCTGGGAGTAACGTTGGAGATGAAGGCGGCAGATGTATATCTGCTTACAGCCCAGACAATTAACGGTGTCGAGGGTAAGTATGACGTGCCAAGCAACCATAAGCTTGATCCGAACACTCCAGGCAGCAATGTGTATTCCCTTAAAATCACTTCCATGCCCGAAACGGGATTCTGGTTCCGTATCGGAGTGTCAGGGGAGAGTAATCAGATGCGGCCTAAAGTCAATGATGCTCCGCTTACGATAAACGATGAAGGAACACAAAATCCCACCTCTTATTCTATAGACAGCGACTGTTATGGAAACAGCAATGCCTGGAAAGTAAGCTATACGGCGGACGAATATGAATATCTCACGGTTAATGTGGACATCACAGAAGGCTCGACGCGCCGCGTATGGATAGAAGGAAAGAAGAAAACTTCCGTAGGAGGAAGCGATGAGCCTGTTGCACAGTCAACAGATGTCGAACCGGGTTACTATCTCGTGGGCAATTTCTTCTCAGAACATAATGTCGGCGGAGGCGTTAATCCGAGAGGCGACGGCGCAGAGATAGATTACACAAAACATGTGTATTTCAAATTCGAACAGCAAAAAGACAATAGCTATGCGTTCAGCATCCCGGCATGCCTCACGGCACATGCACAGATTCTTGCTGTTGACGAGTATGACAATAAGATGGTTTACGGACCGGGAAGAAAATTCGGACTGCACGGAGCAAAGAATGGAACCGCTCTGCCCGCAACAAACGGTACGGTAGGAACTATGGGGGAAACCCCTACGGCAGACTGCATTCCCCTTGTAGGCTCCGCAACATTAGCAGAGGACAACAACTACTGGGATCTCGAGACCCGCAATGACAATGTGACCGACGACGACGGCATGTACACCTTCAGCTTCACGCTTGACCGCGACGGAAACCCCTCCGACTGGCAGGTGAAGCATGATGCCACTACACGTGTGTCTTATATTCTTGGCGACATGGAAGGGGCAACGGCGCAGCCGCTCTTCGATAAGCGTGCAAGTGGTGGAAATACGGGCGGATATACCGACAATAATGTGGCTTCGCTCTATTTCAACGGTCGTAACAACTATTGGTGTATAGGATATGTAGTGAATACAGTGAATAGCAATACAGCTAAAGAACAGTATGAACAGGCAATAAAGGCTACGCGCGATATTCATGCCACAAATGGCGTGGATGGCAGCTCCGGAACTCACGATAAGCTCTTCTTCCTCGGCAATGGAGGATATCCCTATAATACTAACGATAAACGCAACAAGGTCAGGCCTAACCAGAAACCCTTCACCCTTAATCTGTATGGTATAAAGAGGGTACAGTTTAATGCCAATAAGGGTGACAACGAACTGGCGAAGTTAGATGGCAGTTATGGTATGTCGGGCGAGATAGAATTAAAAGGTGACAATAACAAAGCCGACTTCACGATAAATACCATGTCCATGATAGGTGATGCTGTGGAAGGAACTTATGATGCGAAAACGGGCAATTGGAATTATACTTCTAAGGCAGGAGACATGGAGTATGACGCCAACGAGCGTTGCTTCTCGCTGACGATATCTACTGTAGACGAAAAATACGCCAAGTCGCATTTCAGGTTTGTTGCCAACCATGACGCAAAGCAGAACTGGGGCGAGACGGAAGCTAATATTTCAAGCCTTAAAGGATTCGCAAGAGCTACTTATGATGCCGACGCTGATGACAATCACTCTTGTATGGCTGGCGATGCGAACGACGTGCAGTACCGTACTGCTGCCAGAGAGACCGAGACAGGCCTCGGAAGCACAACTCCTAATCAGAAGGATATCCTTTGGAACCGTCCCGCAGGAATATGGACGATAAGGTTCTACCCAGAGCTCGACAAGAATGGTAACGACATCTCTCGCTATACCATATCAGGAACAAAAGTCATCAAGATACCTTTCACCTATTGTTTAGGGAAGTTCATCCGTACATACAGCAACAATGTGGCAATGGCACCTGTCGACGACAACGTGAAAGTGTATGAGGCATATCGCTACAAAAAACCGGAGAATGTAGGAGACCCACTTTCAGAGCGTATGGGGACTGTTTATCTTCGTCAGCTCAAGTACATTCCGGCAAATATGGGAGTGGTACTCGTAGGGGAAGTGCCTAAGGGAGAATCATTCTCAGACTATGCCACACTGAATTTCTCCTTGAGGGAAGCACCGGCTGAAATGCCGTTAGAAGGTGATAATTACACGGCAGTGTGGACAAAGGCAGACGAGTATGCCGGTCAAGAATGGAACAACTATCTCAAGCCGACAGTCACGGCTATCGACAATCTCGGAAACGCTGATACCGATGCTGATGGAAAAATACTCCATCGTTTCTTCGGCCTTGCAAACTTCCATTCCACTAACTATTACAAGCAGAATGGGACAGGAGACGACTATATCGGTTTCTTCCGCCTTACGCAGAATGGTAGAAGCGATGCCAACAAGGCTTACCTGAGTATTCCGGCAAATACTGTTGTAGACGGGGGAGTAGGAGCGAAGTTCGGGTATATCGATTTTAACGGACAGTTTCTCGGAAATGAGACGGACCTGAACAATCAGTCGCTTGCCAAGATGGCTATTGTCTTCGATGACGAAGATGATGGCGGAAGCACTACTGCTGTAACAGAAGTCAAGCCGAATATTAAAGACGGCAACGCATCGTTCTATACCCTTCAGGGAGTAAAGGTGTCACGTCCTGTCAAAGGAGTGTATATCCATAA
>CAVBFA010000211.1:0-4593 GCA_963594595.1 Oscillibacter sp.
ACAACAAGCCCATTGGCAGAATTAAGTATGCACTAAATTAATTCCGCCAACAGGTTAATTTTAGGACAGAACCCTTTAAAGGGACATTTCCCGCAATGCGGCTTTCTGCTTGTGCAGACATACCTGCCATGGAGCAAGAGCCAATGATGTGCGTCAGCCAGCAACTCATTTGGGATGTTTTTCATCAGACTCCACTCCACCGCCAATGGTGTGTCAGCAGCCTTCGGCACAAGCCCCAATCTGTGGCTCACACGATAGACGTGGGTGTCGACCGGCATTGCAGCCTTAGAGAATGCAACGGCAAGCATCACGTTGGCGGTCTTGCGCCCCACACCCGGCAGACTCGTAAGATCGTCGAGCGTCGAAGGGACCTTACCTCCGAACTTCTCCATTATAGCCTGCGAGAGTTCGACGAGGTGCTTAGCCTTGGAATTGGGATATGAAATGCTGCTGATAAACGAAAGCACCTCTTCGGGTTCTGCCTCTGCCATTGCCGCCGCGTCAGGATAATGCCTGAACAATTCCGGCGTGACCTGGTTCACCCTCTTGTCTGTGCATTGTGCGCTCAAGACTGTAGCCACGAGCAGCTGGAACACGCTGCCGAATTCCAGTTCCGTAGTGACGTGGGGAGAAACTTCCCCGAAATATCTCAAGACAGCTTCATAACGTTCAGAGCGTTTCATATCTCAATTTCAATGAATATCTTGGTCGATGACTTTAATAGTCGAGGACTAATATGTTTAAAGACTATGCAGTCAAAGCATATTGTTGTCGTAGACTTTGCAGTCAAAGACTATTATAGTTTATAATATCGAGTTCGAAGACTATATTTTGGATTACTCAGCCTTCTCAGCAGCTTCCTCTGTAGCCTCTTCTGCATTTTCCTCCGGGTCAACGAAATTCGTCACACCGTTGGAAACCAGAATGTTATACCACTGGAGAAGCTTCTTGATGTCGCTGTCGTGTACTCTGTCGCGGTCGTAGTCAGGAAGAATCTCAGCAAAATAAGCGTGAAGTTCGTCCTTGCCACACTTCTTGTAGTCGAGCGAGCACACCTTTCCGTCCTCCTTGCGGAGCACAGAATCGAGAATATTCATCAATGGAACATCCTCAGCCATTGTATACATGGCGATGTCGGAAAGACTTGTCACTCTGTCGCTTGCGAAGATAGGCAGGCGGCGATGGGTTTCGTCCAAGGCTTCAACGATAAGATTCATCTTTGAACTTGACACAAGCTTATAAAGTCCGGGCTTTCCGGATACTGACAAAATTGTAAAATCCATTTCAAATATTTGTTTAATAATTAATTAATAAGTTCTCATTATCGTCCCTACGATGTCATAGAGACTCTACACATCAGCAGACGTTCAGATTTCAGCGCACCAGCAATGCCGCCAGCGCATCATCAATCTGCGGTTCCAACGGTTTGTTGCCGTCGTTGAGGATAACGAAATCGCTTTGAGCCTCCATCTCCTCCTGACTCATCTGGCAGTTTATCCATTCTCTTGCCTTCTCTCGCGTTATAGAGTCGCGGACGATGATTCTGTCCACTCTCACCTCTATCGGGGCTGAGACGCAGACCACACAGTCCACGAGTTTGTCGAATCCGCTCTCGAAGAGGATGGCGCACTCCATGAATTGGAGCCCCGAGGCTTTGAAATCGTCAGCCACAGCGGGATGCACGATGGCGTTTATCCTTTTCTTGTTGTCTTCAGCGGCGAGAAGAAACTTTGAGATGACTGCCTTGTCGGGCTTTCCGTCTGCATAGGCGTCTGGTCCTATCAGGTCTGTCAATGCCTTTCTTACGGATGCAGACTCACGCATTATGCGTTTGGCCGCACTGTCGCAGTTGTAGACATCTATCCCCCTGCTTTTCAACAAGGAGCATACGTATGATTTCCCGCTTCCTATACCGCCTGTAACGGCTGCTTTCATTATTGTCTCCATTATTATAGACAGCCACCATCGAGGGGGGCTATACCTGCTCTCTAATAGCCGCTGTCAATATTATACCTATTTATATAATAGCTGCCAGGAAAAGAGTTCCTGTGGTATTTATGACTATCTTTTTCGCTACTGTTCTTCTATGAGGTAGTCCACCTGTTCTATATCAGTATGCGCATTCTTCACGCCATGCGGCACGGATGTAATCCTGAGCGTGCGTTTGTCAGAAGGCGCTGCCTGAATCTCGTTGTAGTCTACCACCACCTTGAACTTGTCGGTGTTTATGGTTCTGAAGATGCTTGCGCCAACGGTGAAGATCACTTTCACCCTCGACGGGAAGGTTCTCAAGACCTTTCCCTCCGGCATGTTGAGCGCCGTAATGGGCACTTCTACACTTTCTTCGGTCAGCACATCCGGATAGACAGCCATTCTGACACGTGAGGGCACACATTTCACTCCTCTGATTTCCCTGAGGTCGAGGTCGCGTCTGATGGTGTCCTTGAGGTTCTTGATGCTTATCCGCTCTGTGTAGATATACTTTATGCTGTCGAGCATTTTCTGACTGCCGTACACATCCACCATATCGGGCGTGAATTCTATCTTCGCCAGATAATAGCTTGCGTCAGCCTGTATGTTTCCCGCCAGCCTTACGGGCAGCCGCTTGTGCATTCCGTAATTGTAGAAGTATTCCAGTTTGTCGGGCTTCACTCCTGTCACCTTCGACGAACTGTATAGTTTGGCATAGAGCAGCTTGGTGAGTTCCGACGCTGACACGGAGCCATACCCTTTTTCCTTGATGTATGAAGAGAAGGGGATGTCTATCCTTTTCAGCTTGTCACCATATAAATATGTACATAGAGTATAGCCCTTGTCCCTCACGGTCACCTTTATCGTGTCTTCAGTGTCGCTCGTCGGCACCACGTTTCTCGGTATGTTCACGATGCGCACGGGAATCCTAAGTTCTTTCTCATAGGTGTCGTTCAGGGCAAGCAACAGCCAGAACGCTCCGCTCAGGGCGAGGAAGAACAAAAAAATCAGGAACTCCTTGTTCACGATACGGAAAAAGGAGTTTCTGACTATACTGTATATACTGTTCAGGATGCGTTTCATTATTTCTCCTTGCTGACTGTTGCAGAAGCTGCGACATCAGCAAATACAGAACCTTTGTCAACTGTTATTACCACGCCCTTTGCAATTTCCAGTTCGATTTTGCCTGTAGCGATGTCCACTTTCTTGATGGTGCCGTAGATTCCTCCGCCTGTCACCACCTTTGAGCCCTCCTGCAGCGAGTTCTGGAAATTGCGGATTTCCTTCTGCTTTTTCTGCTGCGGACGTATCATGAAGAAATACATGATGGCAAAGATCACCACCATCATTATAAGGAACTGCATGCTGCCTCCACCCTGTTGCTGGGCAGCCAAAAACATTGTTGTGTTCATAATTTACTGTTATGTTTGTTTTAAATGTTAATCGTTTGTCTTTTTGAATGTTAATCGTTTGTCTTTTTGAATGTCAATCGTTTGTCTTTTTGAACGTCAAGCCTTTTGCCTGTTTTAAATGCCAGCCGCTATGCGTGTCAGAATGACGATGCATTATCTTGTCGGCATCACCTTCATCATCTTGCCTGTGTCGATGAGGTAGCGGGCGATGGCGTCGAGCATTCCGTTGATGTAGGAACCGCTTCTCGGAGTGCTGTAGAGCTTCGCCAGGTCCACGTATTCGTTGATGGTCACGTTCACCGGTATGTTCGGGAAGTTCATCATCTCGGCTATCGCAATCTGCATTATCACCACGTCCATATATGCCAGACGCGAGAAGTCCCAGTTGCGCGAGGTCTCGCTCATGAAGCGCTGATACTGGTCGGCATTGAGGATTGTGGCGCGGAACAGCTTCACTGCGAACTCCTTGTCTTCCTCGTCCTTATATTCCGGCAGCAGCTCCTGCAGTTCCTTGTTTGCAGGATCGAAGCGCTTGATGGTCTTGAGCACGAAGGTGTCCACGATTTCCTTGTCGTCGTTCCAGTAGAGGCTCTTCTCCTCGAGCATGGCGTCAAGGTTGTCGTTGTCCATGATGATTGCCTTGTAGAGCTTGCGCCAAGCCTCGCGGTCGGTTTCATAGGAATCGTCCTCGTCAGCCACATAGTCGGCATAGATCTGGCTCTGCTCTATCTGTGTGAGCAGGTTTCTCACGAACTCCACGCTGTCGTCCCATGTCTGCTTCTGAGTCTCGATATACTCGTTGAGCTGCTTGTTCGCTTCGAGCTGAAGGGCGAACTTGTTGTTTGCGAACTTGCCTGAGGGCAGAGGTGTGCCTTCTCTCTTTGCGCGTGAGAGCTCCACTTCATAGCGCAGGCGCGACTCTTTGGAAACAGCTACAATCAGTGACAGCAGACAGTTATACAGGTCGTATGCCTTGGAGAGGCTGAAGAGCAGCTCCTTCTCGGCATTATCCATGTTGTGGTTACCGTTTTGATAGTATGCGTAGGTTAACTGGACAATTTTTATCCTTATCAATTCTCTGTTTATCATCTTATTATATTAAAATGAACGTGTATTTCAAAAAAACCGATGCAAAAATACTTATTTTATGCGGTACTTGCAAGAAAACCACGGTGTTTTATCTATTTTTATTTATAATATTTGCGTATTC
>CAVBFA010000212.1:0-500 GCA_963594595.1 Oscillibacter sp.
GCTCAATGATAATGGCACGTTGTTACAGGTACAGTGGCTTGACCTTGTGTGTGGTAACGAGCAGAAAGAGGTAAACTTACCTGTTCTCACAACTGATGTGTATGCCCCTGATGGTAGCTTGCTTGCCAAGGACTTTCAAAAGACTTATCTGTCTACCTTTGCGGCGGAGGTCACTTTTGTGTTGCCAGAGTCTATTGCCACCCAACATCCTTTTCTACAGAAACTGGATTTGCTCGACTTTCCTGGAGCTCGTAATCGTCTGGACCGTATAGAGAACGACCTTGACTATGTAAAGGATATGCCTGAGATACTTAGGCGTGGAAAGGTGGCATATCTTTTCAACAAGTATGTTATAACCAAGCGCATAAGTTCTATTATGTTTTGTCACCACAATGACCAAAAGTCGGCAAATCTTGGCAACACTATAAAGCGGTGGGTAGAAGATGAAATAGGAAAGACGCCTAAAGAAAGAACTGAACACTTGAGGGATACAGATAATG
>CAVBFA010000212.1:601-1933 GCA_963594595.1 Oscillibacter sp.
CTTACAGAGCATTGGGGACGTTTCTCTTTCGTGTTGCCAGAGATTTTCGGGTCTTACAACTGGTTTGGCAAATGGAGCGAGCGTGGTGGTACTACAGTGCCTTTCCAAAGCATATATCCGTTGCGCGATTTCAAATGGTCCAGTTGTGCACCAGGTAAAAGTTGTCTGTTTGAAGGATATGATGACAAGGCCAAGACACCTGAAACCGCTCAATGTACCCCCAAGGATTGCCCTAATTATTTTGATATGCTCTACCAGTCGTTTGCTGCCAACATAGAGGTTCAGAGACATTTTGGGGACATAAAGAAAGCATGGGACAGCGTAGCTACGGTACAGCATGATGGTTCGGAGCCTATCCGTGAGGCTCTTGGACGCTTGGCACCAAAGCTTGATGAAGCACGCACATCTAGGTTCCTTGTGCAGCTTAAAACGCTGAGAGACAATGTGTATAAGGCACTTGATGCCCAATATGTGCCACAGGACGAAGAAAGCAATTCTGTAAAGACAAAGGAAAAGGCTTATAAGATAAGAGTGCGACTCATTATGGCAGTGGGTTCCAATCCGCAGGTGTTCGGGAAAATTATAGACAGCCTGATGATTATGCCAGAAGAGTTCCGTAAGATAGCCAAGGACATAATAATACGCAAGATAGAGATACCTACCGACTTCACCGAGATCGCTTTTATAAGAGCAGAGGCTGGCATTGATCCTAAAGACGGCGAGGAGGTGAATATGAAGAAGCTTCTTCGTTTTCACGGTGTGGACACTCCTGAGGAACTGGCTGCCGACTATGCAGACAAGGAGTATGGTGTGGAGGACATTATAAACGGTACGCATGAGTTTTGCGCAACGGTGTCTGATGTGTTGGCAAAGCACATCATGCAGTGTTGGAAAGAACATCTTAACAAATCGGTATCTATGTTGGCAAAGTATCTGCCATATGCTGATGACATCGTAAAAATGTTCCAGACATTGGCAACAATACTCAAAGTGCGTGAAAAACTCTCAGAGGATATGAGCCGTTATGACAAGATGTTTGAAGATAACGAGCGTCTAAATGCGATAGCCGATTATGCTTCGCTTGAGCTCAACAACTTTGTTACTACCGTAGGGCGTAAGTACATGAGCGAGGAAAACATAAAGAAAATAAACGACAAAGCAGAGAAATATGAAATAGAGGTGGACCTTTCACCCGAAGGCATTGAACCATCACGTCGACGTCAGCCATTGGAAGAGGCTTTGGTCGCTTTGGAAGAATCAACAGATATAATGCGGAAGCCAGGCTTCAATTCTGACGACATGGTCACTCTGCGCCGGTTGCCGTTGTGGGAC
>CAVBFA010000212.1:2044-4534 GCA_963594595.1 Oscillibacter sp.
TCTACTGCCGATCCGCGTAAGAATAAGGCTGTAGAGGAACTTATGAATGAGACAAAGAAACTATACGAATAACAAAATTCCACTACTATGATAACAGGTAAAGTAGCTATATGCTATACCGATGAAACGGAGTTTACCGATATTCAAGGCATCGGTAACGACCCGATATACAAGCGGTTTCCAAGTGTCTACGCCATTGTGGAACAGCACATTGACGAACAGTACCGTTCGTTTCTTGCCGAGCCGGAGTATCATTTGAAAGAACGGCTTGTCTATTGGTATACCAAGAAATGGAATGACAGTGTGTGTCCTGTTCCCATGAACAGGCTTTCTGGAGCTGAACGTGCACGTTGTGAGAGCATTCTCAAGAACACCGTTGAGCATTACCGTAGCGTTACTGACAATTTGAGCGGTGAAAACCAAAACATAATGAGAGCAGCTCTTAAGTTCATAAACGAAGATTATGTGTATCTCATAGGCGATTATGTTGTGCTCACAGTGTGGGGAATGACCCCTGACAAATATATACATGAAAGCGCTGGAACTGTTGTACATCAGTTGGATATACCAGTATCGTTCCTCATTACGTTTGACGGTGGTGAACATGGAAAGCTTGAAAACCCTAACGAAAACTGTCTGAGGAGGCAGAACGGGCATGTGATGACCAAGCTCGATTTCCCTAACATCAAGGCTGATGTAGGATACACTTTTGCAGGATGGAGCCCAAATGGCAATGGCTATACCGTGCGTGGCAATGTCACTTTTACAGCCCAGTATGAGGTCGAGCCAGTAGTAACTCCCATAGTTGATGAACCTCCCATAGTTGACGAGCCTCCTGTTGAAGATCCTTTGACAACCCAGTCGATAAATGATGAGCCGATAGAAAAACAAATGTACCATGTTAGCTTTGTCGGCACAGATGGCTGTTCGCTGTTTGGAGAAACAGAGCTGGATGTAGAGGAAGGTACCGTTCTTGCAGAAGATCAAATACCGCAGGTTATAACGGATGAAAACTATTCGTTTAAAAGATGGACCCCATCTGTAAGCAGTGCCATAGAGCATGATATAACCTTTAATGCAGTATGTGAGAAGAGTGAGAAGTTGGTGAATGTTTGTTTTGATGCAGGAAACCATGGCACCATTGTCGGTGACAGCATGTTCACTGTTCCTGCAGGTACATCGCTTGCTCCCAAGCTTATACCTTCCGTCACTCCCAACAAAGACTATAATTTTGTGGGATGGGACATTGACCCTCTGAATTCTGTATTTAATGATGATATTACAATAACGGCATGCTATGAGAAAAAAGAGTCGTGGTGGAAAAGACTGTGGTTTTGGCTGTTCAGCGGCGGATGCCTTAAACGGTTGCTTTGGTTCCTGCTTCTGCTGCTTGCTTTCCTTTTCCTGATATCCTGTCTGCATCAGTGTCGTGGATGCAGTCAAGCTATTGGTGCCGATGATGAGACCAACGGACCAGCTGTCATAGATAGTTTGGATAATCGCTTTGACGGCAATCCTGGCAATGCTGACAATGGACGTATAGGTCATGTCCCTTCTACACCAATTGATCAGCCCGACTTGGGAGAAGGTGTTGAGCCAGGTAATGGCGATGCCGACTATCATGCAGGTGTGTTCAGGCCAGATCCCGACGTTCCTCCTGTTGACAATCCTGACGAACCTAATGGTCCACAGATTGTGCCTAACGTCATTAATGTGTTCTTTAAAAACGACAATGCCAACCTGAATGCGTTTGCAAAAGATTTTCGCAGCTTTTATCCAGATACACAAAAATATCTGCTCGACTACGATGATTATGTAAAGCGTGTGAGCATAATGATGCCTGCAGCCGAGCGTCTTGAGGTTAAACGTAACGTGGAGCAGAACCTCGGTCGCAAATATGCTTTCATTATTGTGGATGAAACTGCTATCGAACAGAGTAACAACATTTCGGCCAACAGTGTAGGCAATGGTGGCAACATGAACAATGCAGGATGGCATCTAAAGGCTGTGCATGCTCCACAGGCATGGAAGATAACGCCTGGCAACCCTAATGTGGTAGTTGCAGTTGTGGACGACGGCTGCGATGTGAACCACTGTATGTTTAAGGACAAGGTGGTGGCACCGTATAATGTCTTTAGTAAAACGTCCACTCTTACCTATGGTTCAGGACATGGCACCCATACAGCAGGACTTGCAGCAGGGTTGATCCTGGACAATGGCAAGGCTGCTGGCATTGCTCCTGGCTGTAAACTTATGCCTGTAGAGGTGTTCATAGGTGGTAAGAGCACACTGTCTGCTGAAGTGAGCGGCATCGCTTATGCCATACACAAGGGGGCTGATGTTGTGAACATATCGATGGGAGGCAACTATTCAAGATACAAAAGTTTGCCGGAGCATGAACAGGAAAACATTGCAAGGCAAAAAAACAAGATAGAGGAGGTCCTATGGCAACGTGTTTTTGATATGGCTAAAGCCAAGAACGTTATACTA
>CAVBFA010000213.1:0-4453 GCA_963594595.1 Oscillibacter sp.
CCGGATACATCGTCTGCTCGATGGTGTCGAAACTGCCTTTGAATATTCCGGTGAATCCCCAGGAGAGGTCTACGAACACTCCCCAGGAGTGATGGAAATGCCAGTCGGCTCCCACCATCATTCCCCATTGCAGCTTGCGCATGCTGTCGGAGAAGTCGTAGGTTCCGCGGCTTCCGTCGGTGGTGCCGAGTTCCACTTTCTCTCCCGTAGGGTCGCCCACTCTGAGGTATCCGTCGTAGGCAGCTCCCTTGAAGGTGCGGGTGCGAACATAAGAGAGATACGGGCCGGCCTTGATCTGCCACTTGTCGTTGAAGCGGTAGGTTGCCTGCAGAGGCATGGTGAGCATCCACTGCACAGCCTCCGACTTGTTCTTTCCGGTGAACATACCCTCGAGTTCCTGTCCGCCGCGCACGATTTTCATATGGTAGTTCTTCACCGTAGCGTCGATGTCCATTCCCTTGTTCTCGAGTCTCAGTCCTGTGGTCAGTCCCCATTTGTCTGTCAGCGGCTTGTAGACGCCGAGTCCGAGCATAACGCTCAGCGTCGGTCTGTAGGCATCGAGCGAACGGATAGACGCCGGCAGTCCCATCGGCATCGATCCGCCGATGTTGTATCCTGCCCTGAGGTCATATTTCAGGTCGTCGAGTATTCCTCCGGCATGAACTGAGAGTGCCGAAGCGGCAAGGAGGGCCAGTGATAATATAGTTTTCTTCATTGTTGTCTTTCTTCTTGATTATCTTAAGAGTTGGTTTCTGCCATGTGGCGCCGTGGCGTCAGTCCTCGCAGATGAGTTCGAACTCGTCCACATACAGCGTACTGCCTATTGCGCCCTGGAAGCTTGCTCCCTCATAGCTCGACGTGCATACTATGGCTATGCTATAGCCGTTGGCACGCAAGAGTTCGGGGTCTACCACTCCTGTGTATTTGAATTCCAGGTCGAACGGAGTCCATTCGCTGGTGGTGTTCGTCATGCCGATTTCTGCCAGCGCCACGATATACGGATTTGTCTTCACGTCGTTGCCGTTGAGCACGAAAGCCTCTCCGTTGTCGTCGTGGTTGCGATAGAGCACGGCATAGATGTCGCCATGGTCTGTCTTTCCCTCTACCGGCTTTCCTGCCTTGTCCTGATATGTCTCGCCGGGAGCATACTTGTAGTAGCCCGTAAGCCGCAGCGGCTTCTTGTCGAACGGCAGTCCGAAGCGTGTCGCCGCCATGGTGTTGGTGAGTGCGGGTTTGGTGTCGAACTCTCCGATGAAGAGGTTTCCGGCGGCGATGCGCATGTTTGACATCACTCCAAAGGGACCCGTGCTGCGTGTGGTAAGCTTCACGCATCTGCCTCTCACTCCGCCTTCTACGCTCACCGTGGGATAGTCCTCATAGGGCGCCTTGCCCATACTGAGTTTGAATCCGCCGTTGCCGGTTGCCCAGTCACGGTATATCTTGCTGTCGCTGCCCCTGCTGTAGTCATACCACTGATGGTATTTCTCCGTGCCGTCCCTGTCGATGAAGAAGTCGATGTTCTCAAAGCTGTATTTCAGCGGCAGCAGCTTGGAACCGAAGCCCACGTAGTATTCCCTTGTCCACGCACCGTCTTCGGATGTCACGGTGTATTTGTGTCTGGCATTGTTGGAGAAATCGAGTTCCGTACCGCTTGCCGGACTGATAGTGGCACCGGGTGTGAGCAGGAACTGCGGCGACATCTTGCTGATGTCGGCATTGTCTTTCACCTCAAAGGAAATCTGCGAGGTGTTTGAAGGCACGTCGATGCTGGCGTCGGTCTGGTTGTTGAAGACCGCGTCCCAGTTGTCCATCACGACAAACGCCTTCTGTATATCACATTCGGCATTCGGGGCTTCATCCTTAAAACAAGAGGTCAGCATAGTGCAAGCTCCGATTGCAGAAAGGAAATAAATAGAATATCTCATCAAGACTAAAATAATAGTTCACGTGGCATCATGCGCCACGCCTCTGTGTTACAAAAACTTACCCATCTGCAAGTACAGGCCATCACAAGCGTGGCTGTCTATTGGCGTATGGATATAATATACCGGGGCAAAGGTACGCTAAAAACCTTTAACTTGCAAGATTTCAGCATCAAAACGAATAATTTAGACTACTATTCCAATATATCCCATAAAAAAACGCCATAAGAAGCGACAAAACGTTGCACGTTATGGAAATTTAAGCGGAAAAAGGACCGAGGGAAAAGTAAAATCATTATATTTGCACGTTAAAAGCAACATTAATTAAACAAATACAAAGCATTTCTTATGAAAATAGCATTGATCGGCTACGGAAAGATGGGCAGGATGATAGAACAGATAGCCAAAGACCGTGGTCACGAAATAGTTTGCGTCATCGACGTTGACAACCAGCAGGATTTCGACAGCGAGGCGTTCAAAAGTGCCGACGTGGCAATAGAATTCACAAACCCCACAGCGGCTTACGGCAACTACCTCAAGGCTTTCAGACACAACGTGAAGGTGGTGTCGGGCTCTACGGGATGGATGAAGGAACATGGCGACGACGTGAAGAGGATGTGTTCTGCCGAGGGCGGACAGACACTGTTCTGGGCATCAAACTTCTCTGTCGGCGTGGCGATTTTCTCTGCCGTGAACAGGTATCTCGCCAAGATAATGAACGGATTCCCGCAGTATGACGTGCACATGGAGGAGACTCACCATATCCACAAGCTCGACGCTCCGAGCGGCACCGCCATCACACTGGCTGAAGAGATAATCAGCGACGTTGACCGCAAGAAGGAATGGGTGAAGGGCGTGCAGAGACTTGCCGACGGCAGCGTGGAGGGCAGCAACGATGTGGCAGCAGACCAGCTCGCCATCGAGAGCATCCGCCGCGACGAGGTGCCGGGAATCCACTCCGTGGTTTACGACAGCGACGCCGACTGCATCACCATAACCCACGACGCCCACTCGCGCAAGGGATTCGCCATGGGAGCGGTGCTCGCGGCAGAATATACCAAGGACCACAGCGGACTGCTGACGATAAGCGACATGTTCAAATTCTGATCCGCAGGCGAGAGGGGAAGACAAAGACCGGGCATGGCTGTCTGGCGCAGACCGGACACAATCTCGGAAAATAGTATCAACAGTAAAAGATAAATCCTGATAATTGACAAAAAAATGATTGACAAGGAAAAAGCAAAGCTGAACATGAAAGTGCAATGGGCGAAGTTCATCGGCGTGACCGTACTGTACCTGTTGTTCCTCGTGTGGGTAAAGAGTTGGCTGGGACTCGTCGTAGTGCCATTCATCTTTGACGTTTACATAACGAAGAAAATAAAATGGCAATGGTGGAAAGACGCCGAAGGCCCCACCAGATTCATAATGTCGTGGGTTGACGCACTGGTGTTCGCACTCGTGGCTGTGTATTTCATCAACCAGTTCTTCTTCCAGAACTATGTCATACCATCATCTTCACTTGAGAAATCACTCCTCACCGGCGACTACCTCTTCGTGAGCAAAGTGAGCTACGGACCCCGCATCCCGGAGACTCCGCTCACCATGCCGCTCACACAACACACGCTGCCGGTGATAAACACCAAGTCGTACATTGAATGGCCACACTGGGAATACCGCCGCGTCAAAGGACTGGGCAACGTGCAGCTCAACGACATCGTGGTGTTCAACTATCCTGCCGGCGACACCCTGGTGGAAAACTATCCCAACGCCGACTTCTACCGCGACATCTGCTACGCCACAGGCTACCAGCTGCTCGCAAACCAGTATGTGGACCTGAGCAAGATGACGCCTCAGCAGAAATACGACTATTTCCAGAAGGTATACAAGACCGGACACGACTATGTGGCAGCATCGCCACAGCAGTTCGGAAACATCATCAGCCGACCCACCGACCGCCGCGAGAACTACGTGAAGCGCTGCGTGGGACTGCCAGGAATGACTCTGCAGATAAAGAACCGCATCGTTTACCTCAACGGCAAGCCGAACAAGGAGCCGGAGAATGTGCAGTACACATATAACGTGCAGCTCAACCAGCCTATCAGCGACGACCTGATGAAGGAACTCGGCATCAGCATGGAAGATCTCGGAAGCCTCAACTCCAACGGATACATGCCGCTTACAAAGCGTGCGGCAAAGGCTCTCGCCGCCAACAAGACATTGGTGAAGAGCATCAAACTGGCACCTGAGATGAAGAACGACATCCTGTATCCACTCGACGCCGTGACAGGATGGACACGCGACAACTACGGACCAATCTGGATTCCGAAGAAGGGAGCTACGGTAAAGCTCGACATGAACAACATCGCCATCTATGAGCGTCCGATACGTGCCTATGAGCACAACAAGCTCGAAGTGAAGGGCGGCAAGATATACATCAACGGAAAACAGACCGACCGCTACACGTTCAAGATGGACTACTACTGGATGATGGGCGACAACCGCCACAACTCTGCCGACTCACGCTACTGGGG
>CAVBFA010000214.1:0-4418 GCA_963594595.1 Oscillibacter sp.
ATGTAATAGTGGAGCTACATCAAAAAAAAGTAACTATATAAATAGTAGAATATACCGTTCATACAATTTTCATGATTATCTATACTCATTTTGTAATTTCTGTAATAATACAAGAGAAGATTATAATTATGACCATACATATAACTTACTTCTTATAGATTCTTCTAATATTTTTGGTAATAATGATGGTTTCTCAGATGTATATATTGATGAAGGCTCTAAAGTTTATACTACTAATAATCCAAACTACTTCGGCTCCGCAAAAGAATCCACTGTAAGAAAAGGCATATATGATATCCACAACAACTTCGGCACCACCGAATACGATCTCTCCAATATGCTCACCCGTCCTAACGCAGAGGCTCACGGCGTAGTATGGAAAGTAGTTGTGGATGGTTATGATGCTCAAGACGAGTTTGACATGCTGCCGCCTCTTGGAGTAGGTAAGCACAAGTTTGAGGTTTATTTTAACCGTCCGATGCGTACCAGCATAACGCCGATGGTAAGCATGGGTGTGCGCCCTCCATACACACAGATTCCTATCGCAGAAGAGGGCACATGGAGCGCCGACAGCTTGATTTACACAGCTTACCTGACCATCACAGGAAAGACCGGCGCTGACGGACTGAACCGCATCTATGTGGACGGGGCGAAAGACAACGAAGGCTTTGATATTCCTATCGAAAACACGAGATTCAACGTGAACGTGCAGGCTGCCGGTTCGCTGAGCACGGGCTTTATGGGCGAGGCTGGTCTCGGCAAGGTGACGCTGTCGTGGAACGACGTGCAGAACAGCTTCGAGGACTTCCTTGGCTACAACCTTTACCGCTACACCGACAAGGGCGACACGATAAAGGTGAACAAGCAGCTTCTCGACAACGAGACGCTCGAATACGTAGACTACGACGTGGTGCCGGGAACCACATACTGCTATCAGTATAAGGTGATAACTACAGACCTTAAGGAGACCGACCCGTCAAATGTTGTTGCTGTCACTCCGATGACCTCTACTCTCGGCGATGCCAACGGTTCGGGCAACGTGGACGTTGCCGACGTGATAACCACCGTCAACTATGCTTCAGGTCAGGAACCGAAGCCGTTCATCTTCGAGGCTGCCGACGTAAACACGGACCTGCAGATTGACATCCTCGACGTGGTGGGCATCATCCGCACCATTCTCAACCCGAATGCCGACGTAAGCTCAATGGCTATGGCTACGGCTACATACACCGTGGAGAACGGCATCGTATACATTGACTCACCGGTGGACCTCGCCGGTGTGCAGATACAGATTGCCACGGATAAGGGAAGCGAAGTTACCGCCACCGGCGAGATGGAGGGCTTCGAGCAGGCTTCATCATGGCTTAGCGACAACGACTTCATATACCTTGCATATAGCATGAGCGGCAAGACTCTCACTGCCGGCAAGCATGCCATACTGAACATCGGCAACGCCAAGATTATGGACATCAGACTGAGCGACGCCGCTGGAAAGAACGTGGAGGCTAAGGCTGGCGAGTTGTCAAGCATCACCCGTCTGGGTTCTGACGTGATGAACGTGTCGGGAATATACACTCTCACGGGAGTGAAATTGTCAGGACGCAGCAGCGACCTCAAGAAACTGCCTGCCGGCGTTTACATCGTTGACGGCAAGAAGGTGGTGAAATAACCGGTCTTCATAACGAGACTCATTTAATTTATTACTTATGAAGAAAAGCATCATCAAGCATCTCCTGCTTGTATGTATCATGATATTATCGGTGGCGGCACGTGCCGCTGCTGATAATATCATCGACATAGGGTCGGTGGAGGGCAAGCCTGGCGACATCGTGGAGCTACGGGTGGGGCTGACCAACAGCGACAACGTGTCGTCGGTGCAGGTTTCGATACCGATAGACTCACGGCTCGAACTCATGGAGAACTCCGCCATGACCACCGACAGAACGAGCAAGCACAAAGTGACGGCAGGTGTGAAAGACGGCAAGCTGAACATCTTCGTATATTCCATGTCGATGGACGCCATCGCCTCAGGCAGCGGCGACATCGCCACCGTGCGGCTGAAGTTGGGCAACGCTCCGTCGAGCATTACGCTGAATGCCGACAAGGTGGTGATAACTGACAGCAACGGCACTACCCTACCGGGTGCTGCCGCCACCGACGGCAACGCCACCATATTGTGCGCCAAGTCTGAATACAGCACACTGGAGATTGACTATGGCAGAGTGCCTATCAGAAGTTCGTATCAGCAGACGGTGAGGGTGAGCAACGTGGGCAACGCTCCGCTGACAATCAGCGGACTGCAGTTCAGCGCCACGGAGTTTTCCTGCAACGAGTCTTTCCCGATAGAGATTGAGGCTGGCAACAGTAGGGAGTTCACCATTAACTATGCCCCCGTGGAGCGTGGCGGCATAACGGAGGAGGTGAAATTCCTATGCAACAGCATCTACAAGCTGAATACGGTGAAACTGAAAGCTCTGCCTTTTGCCGTGAACGAGCTGCATGTGGAGAATGCCGAGGGCATGGCAGACAGCATCGTCACCGTGGCTTTGCGCATGAACAACATGGACGAAATCACTGGATTCCAGTTCGACTTCAACATGCCGGATCAGCTGGAGTATGTGGACGGCAGTTTTGCACTCTCCTCTCGCAAGACGGACCACCAGATGGGTGTTTCGATGAAGGGAAGGACGCTGCATGCACTTGCTTTCTCACTCAGCGATTCGCCGTTTACGGGCAACGACGGTGTGGTAGCCACTTTCAAGGTCAAGTTGAACGGAAGGTACGGCACTTCGCTTGGAGCCGCGAAAGCTATGCTGACGGCAAACATAAGGGGAAAGCTCACGGATGTATTGTCTGACAAATATGAGGGTTACATCAACATTCTGAGTCCGAGCATCTATGCTACCGACGAGATTGACCTCGGACGCACTCCTATCACACAAGTAGCTAAAACTTCATTCCGTATAAACAACTATGGTTCGGCTCCGCTGCGCATAGACCGCATAGTGTCAAGTTCGGAACATCTGAAGGTTGGCGCACAGCTGCCCATCGTCATCAACTCATGGGAAGGAACTGACATTGATGTAATGTTTGACGATGTGGAGGAGCGCGACTACGACGAACTGATACAGTTATACACCAACGACCCAGACAGCAGGCTACATAACATCAAGGTAAGGGCAAACAGATACTCGCCCAACTATATCACGCTCACGGGTGCTGATGTGGAACCTGGCGATACGCTGCGTCTTCAGATTGCATTGTCAAACAATGATGTGGTGAACGGTCTGCAGTTTGATGTGGATTATGACACAAGTTGTTTTGACATTCTCGACAAGTATGAATGGTCGGATAGAGCGAAGGGCTTCACGGCAACGAACCGCAGCATAGGCAACGGCAAGAGGCGTTATTTCTGTTATTCGCTTGGCGGCGGCGAGATTGCCAAAGGCGACGGCAATGTGATGACGATACTACTGCCTGTGAAGAAGAATGCTGCTTTTGGCAACTATAACATACAGATCAGCAACATCCTGCTGTCTACTCCCGGTCTGACGAACAAGTATTCGGGGGCTGGCAACAATGCGGTGGTAAATGTGGTGAAACCGGTAAGGACCATTTACATCACAGACTCAGAGCATGGTTCTGTGGAGGGTGGCGGTTCTTACGACCTCGGTGCTATTGCTACTCTGACGGCAATACCCGACGAGGGCTACAGTTTCGACTCATGGTCTGACGGCAATACCGACAATCCCCGAACCATCACAGTGAACGGGGACATCCGCCTCTCGGCAAAGTTCACCCCTAATAGTTATTCGTTGAAATATGTAGTTGACGGTAAAACGTTCAAGACAGAGACTCTTGAATTTGGAACTAAGATTGTGCCTGAGGCAGAACCTACCAAAGAGGGATATACCTTCAGCGGATGGTCGGAGATTCCGGAGACGATGCCGGCACATGATGTTACGGTCAACGGTTCATTCGCTATCAATACGTATTCACTGAAGTATGTTGTAGATGGAGCAGAATACAAAACTATTACAGTTGAGTATGGTGCTACTGTCACACCTGAGGCAGAACCTACCAAAGAGGGATATACCTTCAGTGGATGGTCAGAGATTCCGGAGACGATGCCGGCACATGATGTGACGGTCAATGGTTCATTCTCTATCAACTCTTATACATTAGAATATATAGTGGATGGAGAGGTATACAAGACCATTACTCTTGAATTTGGAACTGCGATTACTCCAGAGGCAGAACCTACCAAAGAGGGATATACTTTCAGCGGATGGTCAGAGATACCGGAGACGATGCCGGCACATGATGTGACGGTCAATGGTTCATTCTCTATCAACTCTTATACATTAGAATATATAGTGGATGGAGAGGTATACAAGACCATTACTCTTGAATTTGGA
>CAVBFA010000215.1:0-4409 GCA_963594595.1 Oscillibacter sp.
CATGTATATCGTGTTGCCCTGAACATGAATGCATTCAGCATTATAGGCGTTAGCAGACTTCTGTCCCACGGAGTCGTTGGCGTTTTGGGCCTCCTTGTTTTCAGCCGTCTCGTTGCTCTTGCTGCCGTGTTTCGACTTGTAGATCTTCACAATCTGCTTGTCCAGTTCGCGCAGCTTGTCGTCGGTTAGAGTCACCTTTGTCTCCGTCTTTGGAGAGAGCGACTTCACCTGACTTTCGTTCAACTTGTAGGCACCGAAGGTCACTTCCTTCGCGTCCCATCTCTCCCTCTTCAGGTCGGCAAGCACGAAGTTGCTGTTCTTATACTGAGGGTCGTGGAATTCGCTGGAGTTCACCGGTTCGCTCTTCCACCCCTTTTCATAAGTATATGTGGTTACTGTCTCTTCGCTGCCGCCGAACTTGTCTTTCTTGGTCTTCTTGGCAACCTCCACCCACTGATAGTATTCCACACTGCGCTGCAGGGCAATTGCGCCAACTTTGATTCCGAACACATCGTCGGTCAGTGTGTCTTTTGTCGTGGCGAGTCCTGTGGCATGTACGAGTTTGCCGTTTAGCGACGGGTCGATGTTTGTGATGTCTTTCATCTCCACATAGTTGCCCTGTGCCTCTTCGAGCATTCTGGTAGTTTTCACTGCTCTGCCTTCGTTCCACCATAATAGACAGGTTCCGATGATGAACATGAGTATTCCGGAGAATACACCGCCAACTGAATTTTTCAGTCTGCTACCGTAGCTGGTAGTTGTTGTTTCTGTGTATGCCATAATAGTTATGTTTATTGGTTAGTATTTCTTGTTTAGTTTCATCAGGTGTGGAGTTCCTTTCCCTCGGCTCCACTTGGCCTGTTGTTCTGTCAATTTATCAGGATTTATCCTTTGTCAGTTTCTGTGAGGAATTTTCCCGACACGCTTTGTTTTTTGTCTGGGGCAAAGTTACGGATGAAACCGGATATCCCACATTGCAAATCTTCTCAAAAAACTTGCAATTCCTACTTATTTCATTTTTCCTCCCGTCTTCAGCAGCGTTTTCCTGATGACAAAATCGGTTGTTTTGCCAACTCCAGTAATCAAAATATCCTGTTTTAGACAAAATCGACAATTTCAAAACTTACACTGCTAAAGCGTTGATACATAACGCATTAAATGTCTCTTTTGACAGGATTTGCCAATTTTGATGTTGCCTGTAAGAGTCTTGAGGCAATAATTCTGGATTTTTCCTTCAAAAACATCATTTTCCAGTCTTCAGATTCATTTTTCCTTCAATTTCTCAGCGCTTTCCCAAGTTGTCGCCACTGATGCTAATACCCATCTCTGTGTATGCCGTAATGTCGTGTTAGCATCCATTATATCGGCTTTCCCTCTCCTCGTATGTCTGAAATCTTTGTATATTCCTGCGCCCGTCCCGATTTTCTTACTTTATTTTACCAAAATATCAATTTGAGAAGATTTGCAATTTTTTTGGAAGAAAATGCAAGTTGATTTCCTTTGTTTCATTCTTACCTTTGCACCAGCAAGAGCGATGAACAGTTTGGCTGCATCGTTGCCATCACAAAAATACAATATATAATATGGCGCTCCGTGAGAAAGTGGGCGTCGGGAGGTTGCCGAAAGGCAGACATCATGGTTGATGGGGATCAACGGAGGCATACCGTTTGCCTCGGGAGCCGGATTAACGACCCGGCTCCAGTCCCCACCAGCATGGATTGGATGAGAAAGGCCATTGATGCAATGATATACATATTATATATATTGACGCAAGGCGAAAAACAGACGTAAGATGAAAAGACGAAACCATAATCAAAAACTGATAATATAAAGAGAGTGAGACAATAACATTCATCAACCATAAACTATAAGATTATGAAAATGACAAAGACTATCGTTGCCCTCGCACTCCTGTTTGGATGCAGCGCAACAACCAACGCACAGATCGGCGGACTCCTGAATAAAGCCAAGAAAGCCGCCAAGGAAAAAGTGGAAAAGAAAGTGAAGGAGGCAAAGAACAACGCCATCAACAAGGCAGAAGGCTCAGCCATGGAGAAGGCCGGTCTGAAGAAAGCCGACTACGACCCCAACCGCAAGTATAAGCCAAGCAAGGAAGCTCTCGCTGCCGACCCGCAGGCTAACGACCAGACAATAGAGAAGGGCTTCACCAAGAGCATCGGCGACATCCATGCCTGCTATGAGCAGATTCAAGACGTTACCCTCTACTCACCTTATTACACCGACGACGCCAAGCGCTTCTACGGTATAGGAGCTGACGAGGGCACGTTCTACAACATCTTCTTCGGAATGTTTTCAGAAACACTGAAGTATGACGGTATTCACAAGGCATACCATTATCCTAACTTCACTCCTGTGAATCTGGCTAACGACCAGATACAGGTGCCTTGCGACGAGTTTGTTCTCAACTTCTGGACATGCCGCTTCATCGCCGACCCTAAATCGGAGAAAGCTCTAAAGGAATTTGTCTATGCCTACACATGGCTCAATTCTCTGAATGTGAAAGCTATCCGCCACTATGCCATGAAGGACGAGACGGCAGGTGTGATCGGCGACAACGCAATACTGCCTTCTAATTTCCGGCAAATGCGCTACGACCGCGACAATATGGCTTATGGTCTGGCAGTCACCGTCACTCCATACGAGAACCTGCTGAAGCTTGCCAACGAATGTGCTGCAGGTATTACGGCAAAGGACGGCAGCGGTTTCTCAAGACTGCTCTACCACCTCGTGCTCAAAGTGCTCGTTGACGACTTCCTGCCAAGACACAAGGATGCGAAGAACGATGATTCGTTGAGGCTTCTGAGTCTGAAGCTCGATACTCCGCGCATCGGAGAGCTCTTCGACGCTTATCAGAATGACTTCGTTGATGCCGTTTCAGAGCCTAAGGGCGTCACTGTGGATGCCAAGACCCGCAATGCCGGTATCGCTGCAGCGAAGAAATTTGCAGGTGCAAACTTCGAGAAGGCTGTGTTCACCAAGAGCTCATGGCAGACGTTCAAGGAGTCTAAGTATCCTTACCGCATACCAGCCTACGCTCTTCCTATCGCTATCATCACCAAGGAAGGCGGCAAGCGCTTCGTGCAGTATTGCACCCTCACCAAGTCTGCCAACGGTTCGAACTACTTCGTGCAGGCTGGTAGCGACACACGCAAGCATCCGATCAAGTAGGCAATATAACTAGTAGGCAAGGAGATTTGCATCACTTGTTTATAAACTTAAACAGTGATTATCAAGGAAAGCATATCTCCTTGTCTTCTTGTCAACTCGTCAACTTGTTTACTAACCAATAAAAAAACTACAATTATGAAGAAGATTTTACTTACCATCGCCTCCTTCGCACTGGCAATTACAGTCAATGCACAGGTGAGCGTAGCGCAGCAGAATATCAACGTGATAGAGAATAATCCGAACATGACTCAGCATCAGCACCGTCAGGTCGTGGCAAAAGTACCGAAAAAGATAGCAAGCAACCAGCGCTGGGTGGGCTATTACTCTTCGGATGCTCTTTCAGACCCTGACGATGGCATAGGCTTGCCCTATTATCCTGGCGAGAACAAGGTAGCCATAAACCTTACAGAATCGATGCTGGAGCCTTATATAGGTATGAAGATTGTAGGAATTCGCTTTGGAATCTGTATGGATATCGGTCAGTCAACCGTGTTCCTTTACCGAATTAATGGAAATGGTGTTCCAGGTGAGTCACTTACCAAGTGGTACGTTCAGAATGGCACAATCGGTTGGAACGAAGAGTCTTTCCCCGAACCTTACACCATCAAGGCTGGCGAAGAACTTGTGGCTGGTTACGAATACACTCAGTATAGTGGCTTACTTCCGTTCTCGGCAGTAATTGAAGGCAGCCCCGACAATATTATATGGGGTTGGTGTTCGGGAGACGGCGAAAACTATTCGTGGCGAAAGTTCAACAGCGGCAAAAGAAACTTGAGTGTCCAAGTGCTTGTAGAGGGCGACTTCCCCGAAGGTTCATCGGTTGAGAGTGTCACAGCAAGCGACAATGCCGTTGAGGTGGCACGCTACAACGCTGCCGGACAACTCATCAACGGCAAGCAGAAGGGTCTGAACATCGTGAAGCTCAGCGACGGAACGACACGCAAGGTGATGGTGAGATGATTCCCGGTTTTACGTGGAGTCAAACAGCCAAATCACAATCATAGGAAAGGATAGCAATTCTTCAGGAAATGGGCACCACCGTTGCCACAAGTGGGTACGGTGGTGCCCATAACTATGCCCAAAATATTCACAAATCGTTTTTTTGTTTTCTCTTTTCTTGGTCATAAAAAAGGACTGCACGGTTTCACAACCAGGCAGCCCCAAACTTAAACAACCAATAAAAGAAATAGATTGTACATATAAATATGTGTAGTCATATC
>CAVBFA010000216.1:0-4330 GCA_963594595.1 Oscillibacter sp.
GGCAAACGCCGGCTTTGAGAAGATGGCTACGGACATCTCACGCCACTTCGACGACCTCTTCAAGGAGTTCGACTACGTGGTTGCACCGTCGGCATCGTGCGCGGCTTTTGTCAAGCTTTATCATCCCCGACTTGCCAAGGGCAATCACGAATGCCTCACGTCAAAGAAGATAATGGACGTGGTAGAGTTTCTGCACGACGTCGTAAAACCAACAAGCCTAAAGGCTCACTTCCCGCACATAGTCAGCGTACATAACTCTTGTCACGGCGTACGCGAACTGGGATTGTCGTCGCCATCAGAAAGACAGGTGCCACAGTTCAACAAGATTATCGACCTGCTTAAACTCGTGGACGGCATCACCATCCGTGAGCCGGAGAGAAAAGACGAGTGCTGCGGATTCGGAGGTATGTTCTCCGTAGAAGAACCGGACGTGTCGAAACGCATGGGAGAGGACAAGATAGAACGTCACATGGCTACGGGAGCGGAATACATCACCGGTCCCGATTCGTCATGCCTTATGCACATGCAGGGCATTGCAAAGAAGGAGAACAAGCCTATTAAGTTCATACACGTGGTAGAGATATTAGCAGCAGGACTATGAGCACAATACATTCAGAAGCGGCACGACGCTTCAACGACAACAGAGCAAAGACCACATGGCACGACGCCACCTTCTGGTCGTTAAGACAAAAACGCGACAACATGGCGTCAGGGTTGCAAGAATGGGAGGAGCTGCGCGAACATGCCAGCCAGATAAAGCAGCACACCGTAACGCACTTGGCAGACTATCTGGAGGAGTTCAGCACGCAACTGGAGAGCCGTGGCGTCATTGTGCATTGGGCTAAGGACGCCAACGACTTTAACAACATCGTGCTCGACATACTGCAAAGTCATGGCGTAAAGAAGATGGTGAAAAGCAAGTCGATGCTTACCGAGGAGTGTGCCATGAACCCGTTCCTTGAGAGTCACGGCATCGACGTCGTGGAGACCGATCTTGGCGAACGCATCCTGCAACTGCTACATCAGAAACCGAGCCACATCGTAATGCCTGCCATACACCTAAAACGAGAAGAGGTGGGACAGATGTTCGAGGAGAAAGGCATCAGCACAGAGAAAGGCAATTACGACCCGACATACCTTACGCAATGCGCACGCAAGCATCTGCGCAACCAGTTTATGGAAGCAGGAGCAGGAATGACAGGATGCAATTTCGGTGTGGCAAAGACCGGCGATATCGTGGTTTGCACCAACGAGGGCAACGCCGACATGTCAACATCAATGCCCAAGCTACATCTCGTGGCAATGGGAATAGAGAAGATTGTGCCCGACTACAAGTCGCTCGCCGTATTCCAGCGACTGCTCTGCCGCTCTGCTACCGGACAGCCCACAACGGCCTACACCTCACACTTCCGTCAGGCAAGACCGGGAGCGGAGATGCACGTCATCCTCGTGGACAACGGACGAAGCGACATCCTTGCCAACGACGAGCATTGGGAAACGCTGAAGTGCATTCGCTGCGGAGCCTGCATGAACACCTGCCCCGTCTACCGCCGCTCGGGTGGCTACTCATACACCTACTTCATCCCCGGACCTATCGGCATCAACCTTGGTATGCTGCACGATGCGTCACGCTACAGCGACAACGTCAGCGCTTGCACGCTCTGCCTCTCATGCGACAACGTATGCCCGGCTAAGGTGAACCCCGGTTCGCAGGTCTATATGTGGAGACAGAAGCTCGACTCGCTGCACAAGGCGGACACGATGAAGAAGTGCATGTCAAAGGGCATGGAAGAGCTCTTCAACCATCCCCTACTCTATTCTTCAGCCTTGCGTCTGGCTCCTCTTGCCAACCTCATACCTGACAGCCTTACGCACATACGCTCACTCAATCCGTGGGGCGTGGGACACGCAATGCCGAAATTTGCGAACGAGTCGTTCCAGACAATGTGGAAGAAAGGAAAACTGAACCAAAACGAACAGAAAGAACAATGACATACAAAGACGAACTATTGGAGAAGTTGCGACGCAACACACACGAACAGTATCCGATGCCCGACACACCGATAGACGGCATATCGTACGACGACACGGTGAAGCAGTTTGTGGATATGAGCATGTCGGTGGGCAGCAAAGTGGTGATGGCTAAGCCGAACGAAAAGCTCGACGACATCGTAAGAAACGCCTATCCGGAGGCAAAGACCATCGCCTCTAACATCGCAGAACTCACCATCGCCACCATCAATCCCGACACCGTGGCAGAGGCTCAAGACCTTAACGGCACCGACGTAGGAGTGGTGTACGGTCAGATTGGAGTGGCGGAGAACGGTTGCGTCTGGATTCCGCAGGACATGAAGGAGAAAGCAGTATGCTTCATCAGCGAATACCTGGTCATCGTTCTCCCGAAGAGCGGCATCGTGAACAACATGCACGAGGCATACGACCGCATCTGCATGCCAAAGACCGGACTCGGCACATTCATCTCAGGACCGTCAAAGACTGCCGACATCGAGCAGGCGCTGGTAATGGGAGCGCAGGCTGCACGAGGCGTTACAGTGGTGATAAGGTAAGAATAATGAGGAAGTAAAAAGACAAACAATATTTACATTCTGCAGTATATAACTTACATTCTGCAGTCTACAGTATACAACAGGATATTGCTGTCAAGCAAAACTTTTTATTGCTGTACGCTAAGATATTTTGAACAAAAATAATTAGGGCTGGATTCCATCATGAGGAATCCAGCCTTTTTAGTTACCCTTGTTTATTGCAAATATCAATTCAAGCAACCATGAACAAAGGTACACATTCCAGCGGTCAGTAATATTTATAAAGGCACTCCGCCTATAGGTATAGGTTCGCATACCTATAAGATTCTTACTATTGGCAACTATGCCAAAAACCGTTTGATGTTTCGTATATGGTCTGGCAGATGAGTCGCTATCAGTCAGCCACCAACAGCCCTAATAAATTTAAAAACTCCACGACACAAATATTTTCCTTGTTTTCTTTTTCCATTCTTGTTTAGTTTTCATATCTTTGTAGTCACATTATGACAATTCTATCAAGAACAAGTCTATTGGTTTTAATCTAACCTCTGAACAACATTGGAAGATACTACCAACCTGTCTCCAAAGGCAGACGCTTCATTGTATAATGGGCAGCCATCCGACACAGGCTTATCGTGTCCAAGTGCAGGACTTACCTCTTGTACGCCCTCCACTTCTGAAGATAGCAGGAATGGGGTGTCGGTAGAGAATGTGCCTGCCGGAAACAAGCAATGGTTCGTGCTAAGAGTTTCGTATGGACGCATTGACAAAGCAAAGACCTTTGTAGAGGCTAAAGGACTCGAATGTTATGTTCCTTTGCAATATAAAGAGGTAAGGAAGCAAGGCAAGAAGCGAATCATCACCACCCCACTCCTCCCCTCCTTAATATTCGTCCATGCATCAGCAGAGCAAATAGAAGCCTTACTCCACGACATCAAGATAGTGGCAAATGAAAGCAGAGCCTTACTCAGCTACTACTTCAATCACACCATCCATCGCCAAGACAATCCCGACCGCAATCCACCGTTGACAATCCAAGATGAAGCCATGAACAACTTCATCCGCCTCACATCTGTCAAGAATCCGCATATCATTCATGTTACTTCTAACAACATCCAGTTCAAACTGGGTGACAATGTTATTGTGACAGAAGGTGAGTTCAAGGGTGTTCATGGCAGAGTGGCGAGGATTGCAGGGCAGCAGCGCGTGATTGTAGAATTGTTTGATGGATGTTTGGTGGCTACGGCGTATGTGCCGAAGGAGGCGATGAAACTCTATAATAGAATTTAAATTACAACAATGTTTATGGCTAACGAAACAAAGAATGTATTAAGTCTCGAGTCAAAAGATGCAATGGATTTCTTCTTGAAATCCGAACAATATCATGGATTTGAACTCCCTGAGTATTTTGTATTTGACGAACTTCTTCAAAATATAAAAGAAGTATTTGAAGATAAGCCCTACGAGGAATGCCTACAGGATGGACTGTCGCCAGAGATTCTATCGGATGTGAATTTGGACATTTTACTCAATAAGGATGGGCGCTACGCAGTTCGCCCAATTATCTTAGCCAACCCTTTTCTATACTATTTTCTTGTTAGAGAGATATGCAACGAGCAGTCTTGGCCTTTGATTAAAAATCTTTTTGAGAAGTTCCATGTACCGCACATCACATCATGTGCTTTGCCTATTATACCAAAGGAAAAAGAGCCTTTTCATAAATCCACTACCATAATTAATTGGTGGAGTTCTATGGAACAGCGGAGTATAGAGCTATCCTTGGA
>CAVBFA010000217.1:0-4264 GCA_963594595.1 Oscillibacter sp.
ATTAGGAAAAATCACAAACTCCACCTGCTAATTCACAGTTATCTGGAGCTTTAAGTTCAGACTTTGAGCGTTTTTACTTTTAATATAATCTTTAGCATAAAGCTTTTCATTAAGACGAACTGCTGCTCAAGAACCAGAACTTTCTCAGTGCTCATTGATTGATACAAATATAGAAAATACCCTCATATCTGCAAAGGTTTTTCAAAGAAAGATAAAACATTTTGACATCACAAGGCTTGCGGAAATACATTTTTCAACAGGGAAGAGTATTAATTCAAATAAATATAGTAATTTAGTCCACAAATTAAATAACAACAAGAATTATGCACATATAAATATCAAGATATATGGCTCATCAATTTATACGACTAAAGAGGAAAATGGTGATGAAAAACGCACCAGACATTATGCGGCAAAACTGCCTCGTCTACATGGAAGGCGGACACAACAAAGTGGCTAACCAAGTCATCCTTGACAACATGGAATATATCAAAGAGAAAATCAGACCCATGGAAAAAGTGTTTGATTGGGAAGGTCCTCTCCCTATGAAATTTATATACCTCCCCAACGTAGCGACAGAGTATGAAGACAATATAAAATATTATGTTCCTACACTAAACAGATATGAGAATATACCACAACTTCCTACAAACGCTTTAGCTACATTCCTCAATATATCAAAGATTCCTCCATGCTTCTTCAGATACGAATGTGAGAATTATGATGAAGACGGAGGTGAAGCATATCCTGTATCTGTGATGATGTTGCAGATGGTAAAGCCATGCTCGATGACCTATTTGCGAAATATGCCGTCTTCGACAAAGAGCAAAAGGAAGAGGATGAAAGACAGAAAGCCTTAGAAGAACAAATGGCTTTTGCCTGTAACAGTTTAGAAAATGCTAACGACGTAACAAAAGCAAGTGCTATTATTGACTTCGACTTAAACAAATTTACTAAAAAGGATAATACACCAATAACCGCTGACGATACTTTCGATAAGGAAACTAAGAAATTGATAACGGAAGTAAAAGACAAAATAAATAAGTTGCGTCTCAATGGAGTGAGCGAATGGATTATCCAACAGCTTGCACTTCCACAAGATAAACTCAGCAGACTTGTCATAACAAAGGATTTCCGAATCATCCTGCCAGACTACAACAATATGGAAATTAAGATGGAACCGATTGTAAAATCAGTCTTTCTGTTGTTCTTGGAAAACGAAGACGGAATTCCTTTCAAATGTCTTTCCGACTACAGAGAGCGACTTACTACTATATATAATAAGGTGAAGGAATATACAAACGACGGTACAAGGCTTTCTGCTGACAGGGTGTGGCAGACAATCTATAACCTGACCAACCCTCTATCAAACTCCATAAACGAAAAATGTACAAGAATCAAAGAGGCTTTCCTTTCACAGTTTGACGAACATCTCGCCAACTATTATTATATAACGGGGAAGCGTGGGGAAGCAAAGAAAACCACTCTGCCAAGAAAATTGATTGAAATACAATGCGAATTGTAATATTCGCTTGACAACACTACAAGATATAGAAAATGCCACCTTAGCTTCAACTGCTAAAGTGGCATATTTATTTGGAATCGCTTGATTTATTCTATAACAACGAGTGGGGTATCCTCCATCACGCTCTCACCGACCTGAACAAGAACGGCTGTCACCTTGCCAGCCTTCTCAGCCTCAAGGTTGTTTGCCATCTTCATTGCCTCAAGTACGACAACGGTATCACCAACTGCAACTTCATCGCCAACAGCAACGTTGATCTCTCTTACTACTCCAGGCAGTGGTGCCTTCAGAGCATTGTTGGTGTTCACTCTTGCAGCAGAAGCTGAAGAAGACTCTGCCGCTGGCTGTGGCTGAGCAACAGGCTTTACTACAACCTTCTTCTTCTCTGGCTCTGGCTCCTTCTCCATCTCAACACTATAGTTCTCGCCATTTACAGCGACGGTGGCAGTATTCTCAACGATGTCAACAATCTGAACATCATACTTGTTGCCATTGATAGTATATTTGTATTCTTTCATCTCTGTGTAATTATTTTTGAGGTTTGTTAGTCATGCGCAGCAGATGAGACTCCCAATCAGAGTGTCTCTCCTTGATTGTGATAATGCCCGGCTCCTTGTCATGCACATTGTTTCCTTTGAACTCATGCAATGCCAAAGCTATCGCCGCATATACCTCATTATTTGTTTTTCCCATACTATATACTCTATTTGTATTTATCCGCCACGGAAACATAACAGCACCGTGGCAGATAAAGATTTCAAATTACATAGGAATATTTCCGTGCTTCTTAGCTGGCAGGTTGTCACGCTTAGTAGCAAGCTGAGCCAAACCGCGGCAAATGCGGAAACGAGTGTTGCGAGGCTCGATAACATCATCAATGTAGCCATACTTGGCTGCCTGATATGGATTAGCGAACATCTCGGTGTATTCCTCTTCCTTCTCTGCGAGGAATGCCTTAGGATCCTCATGAGTCTTAGCTTCCTTAGCGCAAAGCACTGAAACGGCACCACTTGCACCCATAACAGCAATCTCAGCTGATGGCCATGCATAGTTGAGGTCGGTACGCAACTGCTTGCAACCCATAACGATATGGCTACCACCATAACTCTTACGCAATGTAACGGTAATCTTTGGCACTGTAGCCTCTCCGTAAGCGTAGAGCAACTTAGCTCCGTGGAGAATAACGGCGTTGTACTCCTGACCTGTACCTGGCAAGAATCCAGGAACGTCAACGAGGCTGACGATTGGAATATTGAATGCATCGCAGAAACGAACGAAACGTGCACCCTTGCGGCTTGCATTAACGTCAAGTACACCTGCATAGCATGATGGCTGGTTGGCTACGACACCAACACTCTGTCCGTTGAAGCGGGCAAAACCAACGATGATGTTCTTTGCGAACTTAGGCTGAACCTCGAAGAACTCGCCATTGTCAACGATTGCTCCGATAACCTTATACATGTCGTATGCCATGTTAGGATCGTCAGGAATGATGTCGTTGAGAGAATCCTCCATACGGTTGATAGGATCTGTGCACTCCTTACGTGGAGCCTCCTCCATATTGTTAGAAGGGATGTAGCTCAAGAGAGTCTTGATCATCTCCATAGCCTCTTCCTCTGTAGCTGCCGTGAAGTGAGTCACACCACTCTTTGTAGAGTGTACGCTTGCACCACCGAGGTGCTCCTGGTCGATATCCTCACCGGTAACAGTCTTCACAACCTTAGGACCAGTCAAGAACATGTATGATGTGTTCTCCATCATAAGAGTGAAGTCAGTCAATGCTGGAGAATAAACAGAACCTCCGGCACAAGGACCAAAGATACCACTGATCTGTGGAATTACACCTGAAGCAAGGATGTTACGCTCGAAAATCTCAGCATATCCTGCCAATGCGTTGATACCCTCCTGGATACGTGCGCCACCGGAATCATTGATACCGATTACCGGTGCACCCATCTTCATACCCATATCCATGACCTTGCAGATCTTCTGAGCCATAGTCTCTGAGAGAGATCCACCGTTTACGGTGAAGTCCTGAGCGAAGATGTATACGAGACGACCATCGATAGTTCCGCTTCCGGCTACTACACCATCACCGAGGAACTGCTTCTTCTCCATACCGAAATTGGTGCAACGATGAAGCTTGAACATGTCAAACTCCTCAAAGCTACCCTCATCAAGGAGCATATCGATGCGCTCACGCGCTGTATATTTTCCACGAGCGTGCTGCTTCTCGATGGCTTTCTCTCCGCCACCCAAGCGAGCTTCTTCACGCTTAGCGATCAATTGCTTGATTTTCTCTAATTGCTTACTCATAATTAATTTATAATTATTTAAAAACTGTTCTTTACCTTTTTAGTGCTCGCACAATTCTGTGAGAATTCCGCATGTTGATTTAGGATGCAAGAAAGCGATATTCAAGTTCTCAGCTCCCTTACGAGGAGCCTTGTCGATAAGACGTACTCCCTTTCCATCACACTCTGCCAATGCATTAGCCACGCCATCCTCAATGCAGAAAGCAACATGATGAACACCATGATTGCCCTTGTCGAGCCATTTCTGGATAGTACTGTCCGGAGATGTTGGCTCCAGCAATTCCAGCTTAACCTCACCACACTTCAAAAAAGCTGTCTTCACCTTCTGATCCGCAACCTCTTCTACTGCGTAGCACTCAAGTCCCAAAACGTCTTTGAAATACGGAAGAGCTTCCTCAATGCTCGGAACTGCTATTCCTAAATG
>CAVBFA010000218.1:0-4264 GCA_963594595.1 Oscillibacter sp.
GTTTACATGACGGTTAAGAAAAATTTGCAGCTTCAGATGTGTTGACAATATAATCGAATATGCTACTATGGGATTATGGAGAGCGTCGGTCTCTTGCCTTTTTTGCATCTCGAACTTGGCAAAATGTTGTATTCGTGTAAAGGTCGATTGGCCGGTTAATCTTCAAAATTTTTGAAAGGAGATTTCAAAAACCATGAAACACAAGAAGCTGCGTGGCGTAGTAGCTATGTTGCTGACGCTGGTGATGGTGGTTGGATTGCTCCCGACGTCCGTGTATGCAGCGGATGCGGATGGCGGCAGCAATTCGGTCGTTGTCGAAAGTGTTTCTGACCCTGTAGAGGTATCAAGTAAAAAGTAAAGCCACCTGCCGGAGAAGCAGGTGGCTGTTTTGTTATGCGAAGCGGGATGTTGATTTTACCTCAGGCACGCGAGGCACTGGCCCTGCGCGGCGGCGATCAGCGGCGTGCGGGGGTGCATCCGTATGGGGGCTCAGGCAGGGGCGTGGTAAGCGCGGGACGTGCTGCCCTGCCTGACCCCCTTGTGGTGCGGCACAGCGGGAGCTGGGGGGGCAAAGAGCTACAATGAAAGCGTTAATTCAGGTGCTGCTGTATTCTTTACACAATTCGATGTTGGAAAGCGACCTGCAGCCAAAGAAAGCGGGGTGAAAGTTCTCATCTTCTTTCAGCCAGTGATATGATGTGCCGGTTTTTCCTTTGGCAGCCTCGCAGAGAAGATTAAAAGTGCGAGGCCATCCGATATTTCCGGCAAGGCTACATGCGATATTTATGAAATTCTTGATGCGACTGTCCGGGTCGCAACCGGCGGAGTCCTTAGGCCTTGTCAGGCGAATGGGCTGGGCGATAAGAACAAAGTTCTCCCAAAAAGCAGCAAGAGACCACCTTGATGGATTCGAATCCGTCAGGCTTTTGTCTTTAAAGCGAAGATACTTGTCCATGAGGGAGGCAAACAGTACATCTAAGATATCTAAGGAGAACCCTGCCCGCAGTGCATTGTCAGCGTTTTCGTTGCGGAGCTGAATTTCCGCCCGCACCCAATGTTTTTCAGGCATCTTCTGTTCCGCTGCCTTATCGTAAAACCGAATATACACATTACTCTTTGATGAGCCAAAAGAAACAGTGAGGCCGTCTTCGATTTTTTTGCTGGAACGAATCTCACTGTTGACTCGCAAAAGTGATGTGTACCGCCCACTGTCTCTCAATTCCTTATATCAAGAATTCCGGTGAAATCGTCATAGGCAATATCGAGACGAGTCGTATGAGCATCGGGCGCAATGGCGATTTTTCGCAACGCCTCCCAGCCGATGGGAGACTCTCGCTCGAAGGTGCTACATCCTTTACCCGAAAAGGTTATAGCCACACCTTTTTGGTCAAGTCCGTGGTGGCAAATTATGATATTGTCAAAGCCACACGCTTCTTTATAAAAAGAAGGCAGTGGATTTATACACTTCTCAAAGGGCCAATGATGGTTCAATCCTATCTCGGTGGCAGCCTCATGAGGCGTCAAACCTTCTTTGCGGAAAGAAATGTGGTCAATATGCACGTAGTTGCTGATTTCGTCCATAATATAATCTCCTTTGTATATCTATATTCCTTTCGATTCTAATTACCTTTTGTACGCAGAACCCCCCTGTTAGTAAAGGGGAGGGTATCGGCGGATCTCTGATCCGCCGATACCTTACTGGAGAGGGGATTAGTTAGTGGCGCAAAGAGCCTTTTGACTCTGTGCCCGTATCCACTCATCAAGTTCGACGATAGGGATGACAGTCCTGCGCCGGAGCTTTACGGCTGGAAAACCGCCCTCCTGTATCATCTTATATACAGTGGGTCTCGACACACCGAGTGTCTCAGCGGTTTCGGTCACGGAAAGAACGCGCTTGCTCATAATAACACCTCCTATATTGAGCACAAATAAGTTATTTCATTAACTTAATTGCATTATGAACAAATAACAAAATAATGTCAATAGTATTTTCTCGAAATTTTTAGATTATTTTGATTTAATCATATTGACAGAAAAAATTATTATGATATACTATTCTTGGCAAGAGAAATGAGGAGGCTTTATGATGAGTGAAACAGTGGCAGTGTCTCGAACGGCACATACTTTTGGAGAGCGATTTGAAGCTCTACTGCGGGAGAATCATGAAACATCAGCGGCAGCGGCTGCCAAACTTGGCGTTTCGGTAGCGATAGTGGCAAAGTGGCGACTGGGTAAGGTTATTCCCAGTGGAGAATACCTCGTAAAAATCGCCAATGCATACCAAGTATCTATCGATTACTTACTTGACATAGCGGATAAACCATATCAAGAAACAAGTGAAGAGGAAGTTTCCGAATACACAGGACTTAAAGCAGACGCAATCGAGGTTTTGCACCGTATATGTAGTAGTTCCAAAAGTGATGACATTGCAGTGCTTTATAACTTTTTTAGCGCAGAAAATATTGATTGCATCTTTGAACTGTTAGGCAGAATCAATGAATCGTCCGTTAGGGTAAGAACTATTCTCGCAAAAAAAGATGCATTGGGTGACGATTCTAAATATCGTGTAACACCCCGGCTCAAACTTGAAAAGAGAATATTAGAAAATCGAATTTGCGAGATGCTTGTGTATATAGGGGACATAATCATCGAGGTTACAAAGTCTGAACAATTTTCACCGCAAATAAGAATTGAGCCCAAGGACCCACTTTCCCCCTATACCTCTGAGGCAACTATGCAAATGATAGAAAACCAAAAAATGGACGAGAATGGTAATTTCCCGCCATTCTACTACTAAGCGTCAAAGGCCATACATCCTTCATCCTTGAACTACTATTAAAAAAACAACCCTTTCCAATATTGATTTTCCCCTTAGCACCTTGGCTGCGATGCCGTATGTTTGAATACATTTTTTTGGAAAGGATGAAGGACTATGAACAAAAAGTGTTCTGACAGAGACGGTATTAGTGCTTTCGAACGGAAAGACGGTCGTTATGAGGCTCGCGCCCTTGATACGCGGCGGTTCGGCAGCGATGGCAAAAGGAAATACAAGAGCTTCTATGGTGCAACAAAAAAGGAGGCAATGGACAAAGCCATCGCCTTCCTCTACGAAGTCAAACAGGGCTCCTACTGCGATAATAGCACAACAACGGTTGCGAAGTGCGTAAATGAGTGGTTCGAGAAAAGAATCAAAACGAAGCGGGAACCGCTGACCGTTGCGAGTTATATCGGGATTATCAAAAATCATATCAACCCTAATTTGGGCGGGATTCGTGTGCAGGACTTACAGCCGGGCGACATCGAAGACATGGCAGAAACACTGTCAAAGAAAAAGCTCTCCCCGAAGACCGTCAAGAATGTCATCACGGTGCTCCATACAGCTTTAGCTTATGCCATTAAGAAGGGTATCATTGTCAAAAATCCCTGCGAAAATTTAGACATTGAAAAGTGCAAAAAACATAAAATTACTCCGTTGCTCGACGGTGAAATCCCGGCATTTCTGAAGGCCATCGAAGCGGACTCGGAGTTCAAAAACGCTTACGCGTTTTGCCTTTACACCGGTTTACGCGAGGGCGAATGTCTTGGACTCACATGGGACAAGGTGGACCTCAAAGGCGGGTGCATTTCCATTGAGCAGCAGCTCCAGAAAGACCGCCAGAAGAGCGGTACATACTTCATCAAAAATGCGACAAAAACGAAGAAGACACGCACCGTTTACTTGACAGAAGATGCGGTAACCTGCTTGGAAAATGAGAAAAAACGGCAGGAAGAAAACGCGAAGCTGGCTGGCGAATTGTGGGACAACGAGTGGAACTTGGTTTTCACAAACGACCTTGGCCGGTATATAGTCCCGATGACATTTTACAAGCACTTCAAAAGAATTGCCGAAAAAATTGGCCGTCCGGATTTGCGCCCCCACGACCTGCGGCACACCTTGGCCACCGTTGCGATCGCCAGCGGCTCGGATGTGAAATCCCTGCAGGACATGCTGGGCCACACCACGGCAGCGATGACGCTTGACGTGTACGCCCATCCTTCGGACAAGCGGCAACGCGAGGTGGTGGGCGGTATACAGGAACGGTTTAGAGGACTCGCCAAAGGCGAGGAAAAACAGGGTCAGTAACCACGTTTGTGGTCAAAATCATGGTCAAATCCCCATTTTGACGCAGAAGAAAACCCTGTAACCGGCATGGTTACAGGGTTTTTCACTGGCGCAGTGGGAGGGATTCGAACCCTCGTGCCGCTTTTGACGACAACACGATTT
>CAVBFA010000219.1:0-4192 GCA_963594595.1 Oscillibacter sp.
CGGTGTACCTTTACACCAAGTACAATCTTGGGCTTTCTCGCTATCGACAATGTTGCTTTGAAGGTAACGATGCCGTTGATGTTTGGCACGGTTGCCTTTCGTGTATACACGTAGCCATTCCACACTCCCTTGCCTTGCCAAGTGAGGTTATAGGCTGTCTTGCAATCGTTCATGATGGCTGGAATGTGATAGTAGTCATCGGTTGCCACGTCATTGTCCTTGCTTGCTTCTTCCTTGGCTTTTGCTATTTCTTGCTGCTTTTGTCGCCATGTCGCCAACTCCACATTCAGTTTGTCAATCTGGTCTTTGTTGGCATTGTATTGTTGGCGATAGACGGCAGCATCTTCTACACTGGAATTGGCTATCTTGCGAAGCAACTCCTTGTTTTCTGCTTCCAATTGACCTATCTGCACTTGCGACACTGTCACCTTACTGTCTGCTTCTTGCTGCATTTTGTCAAACTCCGACAAATCCAAATTGCCTTCCATTACGGTTGTTCTCATTGCGCATTCCTTGCTGTGTGCATTGAGCGACTTGCCACATTCGCTACATTTGTATTGCGTTGTTCCTTGTCCCAAGGTCACACCGTCTGAGCATGTCACGCTGATGGTTACACTCTCGCATCCTTTCAGCTTGGCTGCATCGGTTGCCTGATAGTAGTTGCGTGTGTCGCTACCTATATAATAGGTGTAGTCTTCTTCATTGTCGTTCAGTTCCGACAGACGTGCTTGCAGTTGCGCCTTGAAGGTGTTTAAGTCCATTGAATAGGAGTCGAACACGTCCTCATAGACAGTTTCTTCTCTGTTCCAACTTTTTGTAACCGTGATGTGATAAGCGAATGCCTTTTGCTTCTGCTTTTTCTTTTTACTGATGATATAGCTGCTTAACCTATAGCTTATATTATAGTTATATCCGTCATTCAGATTGTTCAGCTGCTGCACCTTGGCTCGTGACCATCCGGCATGGTTCTCAGAGTTTTGCAGAATGGCTTCTCTCTGATTTCCGTCTGGATAGAAGTCGGGATCTTTGGTACTTATCCTATACCAGTGGTCGCCTTTCAATATACTGTTGTTGTCCGTCGGTGGATTATACTCCACAAGGGTTTCGGATCCTCTGTCCCTACGGTAGATATACCAGCGCTGGGTGTAGTACTGTCCATTTGCCTCACTCATATAGTCGGTTATCCACGACGTGAGATTGTAGTCGGCGATATTGAACAGTCCTGCGACATTGTCTTTGCCGCCTACCATACCCAATAAGGTGTTGCCCACGTCTTTGTCAAATTGCTCAAACAGGTCGTTATAGTTCTTGTATATGTCTATGACCTTGCTCACCTTGCCATTAAACACTTCTTTGAACGCACTTTTCTGCAACAGTGCGTCACCGATATTGGTCATGCCTGATGTGGCAAGTCCCACTCCCATATTGTATAGATTGTCAATGTCTGCCGTCAGATTGTCCACCGTGAAGTTTCCCGGTACTTTCGCCAAATCATTCAGCATTCCTTTCCAGTCTACATTGCCGATGTCCGACAGTTTCAGTATGGCTGCTATCTCTTTGTTGATTTCCAGAAACTGTATGTCTGCAAATGTCAAAGTAGAGTTGGTGACGACACTTTCAAACTGCATACACAAATTCTTTGTATCATCGCATACCTTTACCAGATAACTTCCCCAATACAAAGCGGTCTGAGGAGAGTGGAGCATCATCTTCGAGACTGTCCATATCTTTGGCATTATCTTATGACTCACCATATTGTAGATGCGCTTGTAATAGTAGTTCTCCGTGTTGCTGTTCCACAATCCCAAATCGGTCAGTGCCTTGCGTTCCAAAAACTTGCTTGCGAATATTCCTGCCGCCGCCACTTCCGCAGCGTTATAGTGTTTCAATATCGCGCCCACTTGTTCGTTGTAATAGCCCTCTGCTACGGCTTCCGCTCCGAAAGCCGTAGCCATTGCCGCCACCGTTTCCTTATCGTAGTTCATGCTGTGAAACTGAGCACAGGCTTCATTGGTCCATACACAGATTGTCAGCATGATGATTAGAAGTCGTTTCATTCGTTGCTATTGTTTTGTTTATAATAATACTGACATGTCAGCGTCTTTGTTTTGCAAACACCAACGGTTTATCTCTGTTTATTGCCAGTACGCATAATACTCGATATGCCAGCGGTTTATCTCGGTTTATCGCCAGTATGTTTTTCTGAGTGGCGCATGCGCCACTACTGATGTGGGGCGGACTTCCCGTCGAGAGTTCACTCTCGTAAGGGAAGTGCGAACCACAGCAGTAAGCCGAAGGCTCAGAAAAACAGACTGGTGTTTTTACTCCGTTTTTGTCTTCCAATCCACACACTCATCCACTCACTCATTCAGCGTAATTATCGGTCTCGCTCTATGCGCCTGTATCTTTGGCGTTTCCTGCATGGCTCCACTTCCTAAAGAGTAGAGCCATGCCTTGGCTGTCTGTTGCCCTTTCACTTCTGTCGATGTCCAATACCAACAGTCATTGGTCTCATCCGGCAATGGGTCTCCACCGCATTTTTCAATGATGGGGTTCACCATAGCTTTGGCTGCATACAGCAGTCGCATTTGCGCCACACTCGGGATATAGGCACTCTGTCCGTATCTCCAAATGTCGAATACTTTCTCTGCCAAAGGAGAGAAGGTATCGGTCGTACCATATAAGGCGAAGGTATTGGTGTTTCCATCATAAGCTGTCAGGTCTGCTGACGTGCCTTGTGCCACACCGATACTATCTGCAAAGGATTCTGGAGCTATATCCCATAGATAAACGGCATAACCGTTTCCTTCCACATCTTCTCGTTGGTTGATATGAAACACTACGGCTATGGCTTGTTTTCCCGACTTCTCATAGTCTGCATACGACATGACATTGCCATCCGTACACAGTATATGGCATGGCTTCATTGCTGTATCTGGGAAATCACGATGTGCATCACAGGCTACCAACAGCACTGCCATCAGCACACCTATTATATAATGTGTATATCTTCGTTTCATCATTCGTCTTTCTTTGGTTTCACCTTCTTTCTTACTTTACTGGCAGTTTCACACCTAATACAACACCTGTTCTGAATAGGTCTTCACCTTTTATCATTATGTCACTCTTCACTTGCCAATAGAGTATCCAACCTCCTCGCAGCGTGTAATTGTGCTCATAACCGAAATGTGCGCCTCCCAAGAAATCCTTGGTGTCACTTCCTGCTGAAGCTCCAATACGTAGGTTGCCATGATGGTTACGTCCTCTGGTCACGCATGGCTTATAGGCGATACCGAAACCATAGCTTCTATAGTTTCTCCAAAAGGAGTCAGGACATACGTGGCCACACGACTGGCATTCATCCCATTTGATATAACCATTAGCGAAATACTCCCACGCATTGTGGTATTTTGTCTCATGCTCATAGGATATGGTCATATCCAATCCTCGCTCATAGAGCGCACCAACACCTACTGATATTCTGTCGCTATTGGTTTGCGCTTTTGTCGTTGAAGCAGTGGCAATCAATGCCACTGCCATCATTATGCTCTTCATTTTCATTATTCTTCCTCCAACATTACCGCATTAAACGAGTCTGCCGACAGCACATCTTCATAGTCTATACTCACACTGATGTTGCGTCCGCTTATCTGGTTCTCCGTCATTTCGATGGTCAGCACCTTGTCGTTGGGGAAGGTCATCTTTTTCAGAACTATAACATTTCGGTAGCCGTACTTGAAACTTTTGTTACCTTGCAACATCAACTCTGGTGTCAGTTCTACGACTTGTGCATTGGTGGCTTTCGACAGTTTCTTGTCTGCCAATTTCACACGTATCTCATCGATGTCAAAGCGTATGTTTGTTTTGTTCTCTACGGAAAAGTCAATGAAGAAGTAGTCGCCTACTGCATATATGTTATTCATGCGCATCACCATTCGATGTGCCTTGCTTGCCACATTTCTGAATTTTGCTGGTGAGTTCCACACTTTCCATGCATAGTGTGTCATGTCTTCTGTGGACATACTCACTGCTGGGTTGTTATAGGCGGTCTTCTCATGTTTGCGTATGTCCTTGTCTGTCACAGCTTCCTTTAGCCTTGTCGTATAGAGTAGGGCATATTGTGTACGGTAGCGTTCTGTTATTATAGTCACAATCGCCAACACATCACCGTCTGCATGACCGCCTTCCTTTG
>CAVBFA010000220.1:0-2587 GCA_963594595.1 Oscillibacter sp.
AAAATGAAGGACAGAATTAGACAGCTGATGGAAGCGCAGCACATGACTCAACAGGCGTTTGCAAAATTCGTCGGAATATCTGCTGCCACACTGAGTGGAATTTTTCAGGGACGTACAAAACCGACTCTGAACATCGTGGACTCTATAAAGTCGAAATTTCCGAACATCAGTCTCGACTGGCTCATGTTTGGAAAAGGAATGATGTTCGTTGACGAAGCGTCGGCGGATGACTCCTCCTCTACCCCACAGGAGAGTGGTATGGCCGGTGAGCAGATGCTCGACTTCGGGGATGCTGACGGAAATGCGGGAGCAGCATCGCAGCAGAGCGCCCCGATGGGCAACGCTTTCGCTACTAACGTGAGGCAGCAGCTAAAGTCGCCCGTACACACGGACATCGTATATAAGGAGAAGGAGCGCCGGAGGATAACTGAAATAAGAGTGTTTTACGACGACCAGACGTGGGAAAGCTTCGTGCCGAAGAAATGATTAACCCGCTCTTCTGATAAATCAGAACACAATTACGGACTGATTATCCCCAAACGGTCATTAGGCTGTTCAATGGTAGTATTCCTAATAACCGATTTGGGATTGCCGGTTGGGGATAATGGGCTTTTTGGCGGCTTTGCAGATAATAATGTGGGCTTATGGGTAGATATTAGGGATTTTTTGCCTAATTTTGCCGAAACTTATAAATGGAACTGATGAAAAAATACGTTTTAGACCTGATTGTTTCTTCGGTGGACCATATCAACGACAAATACGTCTTGATAAAGTTGACACACACGGAGAAACTGCCCGAAATGGCACCAGGACAGTTCGTGGAGATACGTATCGACGGATCTGCAACGACATTCCTGAGACGCCCGATATCTATAAACTTCGTTGATTATCAAGCAAATGAGCTGTGGCTGCTGGTGGCTGCCATCGGCGACGGCACACGAGCCCTGGCACAGCTGAAGGCTGGTGACAAGCTGAACTGCATGTTGCCTCTGGGAAACACGTTCACCATCCCGGAGAACAAGGATGCCAAGGTGTTGCTCGTCGGCGGCGGCGTGGGCGTTGCACCGCTTCTCTATTTCGGTAAAGTGCTGAAAGACAGGGGAATGACACCGGTGTTCCTGCTCGGAGCGCGATCGGCAAAAGACCTGCTGCTCCTTGATGAATACAGAAAATACGGTGAGGTGTGTATCACTACCGAAGACGGATCGGAGGGAGAGAAGGGCTTCGTGACAAACCATTCCGTGCTGCAGCGAGTGAGGTTTGACCAGATTTCCACCTGCGGACCGAAGCCGATGATGGTTGCCGTGGCGAGATATGCACATTCTGAGGGTATATGCTGTGAGGCGTCGCTCGAAAACAAGATGGCGTGTGGCGTGGGAGCCTGTCTGTGCTGCGTGGAAGGCACGAAGAGCGGCAACCTGTGTGTTTGTAAGGATGGTCCAGTGTTTAACGTAAATGATTTGTCATGGCAGATTTAAGGGTAAAAATAGGAAATCTGGAGCTGAAGAATCCAGTGATGACAGCTTCGGGCACATTCGGATACGGTCCGGAATATGCTGATTTTGTGGAACTTAGTGAGATAGGCGGCATTATCGTGAAGGGCACCACCCTGCATCCGAGACAAGGCAACGACTATCCGCGAATGGCAGAGACGGCATCGGGAATGCTCAACTGTGTGGGATTGCAGAACAAGGGCGTTGACTATTTCTGTGAGCACATATATCCGGAGATAAAGGATATCGACACCAATATGATAGTGAACGTAAGTGGTTCTTCGCCAGAGGATTATGCAGAATGTGCGGCAAGGATAGACGCCCTCGACAAGATTCCGGCAATAGAACTGAACATCTCCTGCCCTAACGTGAAAGACGGCGGAATGGCGTTTGGAGTGACATGCGAGGGAGCTGCCAGTGTGGTGAGAGCCGTGCGCAAGAGTTATCATAAGACGCTGATAGTCAAGCTGTCGCCGAACGTCACCGACATTACGGAGATTGCACGTGCCGTTGAGGCAGAGGGTGCCGACAGCGTGTCGCTCATCAACACTCTGATGGGAATGGCGATAGACATAGAGAAGCGCAAGCCGATGCTGAGCATCAATACCGGTGGACTGAGCGGACCGGCGGTGAAGCCCGTTGCTCTGCGCATGGTGTGGCAGGTGGCAAAGGCTGTCGGAATTCCCGTTGTGGGACTCGGCGGCATCTGCAATGCCAACGATGCCATTGAGTTTATGCTTGCCGGAGCTTCCGCAATAGAGATCGGCACGGCAAACTTCCTGGATCCTCAGGTGACGGTGAAGGTGAAGAACGGCATCAATGAATGGCTTGACAAGCATGGATGCAAATCGGTGACTGAAATCATCGGTCAGTTGGAGGCATGATGATTGCACCGGATACAATATTTTGTTTGGACAAAAAACTTAGTTGATATTTTCAGCCCATCCTTTTCGAGAGATTTGGATGGGTTTATTATATCTTTTTCCTTATTTTGTTATTTACATATTTAAACATTTGTTTTATTATGAAAACAAATCGGGATTGTTTGTAAAAGTTAATCGATTTTCTTTTATTGTTAACTAATGTTGCTAAAT
>CAVBFA010000220.1:2597-4190 GCA_963594595.1 Oscillibacter sp.
GCCTTAGGAATTTCGATGGATAATTAGAAATAAGTGGAGGTGTTTCTTGTTGAAATAAATTGAAGTGTTTCTTGTCGCTTTTGTAGAAAAATATTACTTTTGTTGGAAGTTAACCCCGAAGTGGCATTATACCGATTCGGGATATTTTAACGCAAACCCATAAAAATATTAATTCTATGAAGGATAAAATGCTTTTTTCTTTTGCCTTTCTGCTTGTATTGGCAATGTTCGTATCGTGTTCAAAAGATTTGGCTGATGGTGATGATGCCTTGGGTGGTGTGACACTCAGGATAAAGGCCCGTGGACAGAGCGGGGCAGCGTCGGATATGACCGTGGCGACACCGATAAACCTGTATGTATTTGATACGGCAGGACAATGTGTGGCGTATAAATCGGTGGCTTCAGAAAAGGATGTGGCAAACTTCAAGCTTGCCGCCGGATCGTATCGCGTGTATTCCGTGGCGGGAGCAGATGCGGCAAACTATTCGTTGCCGACCAAGGAGGAGGCGACTCCGCAGTCTGTGGTGGCGCTGAAAGAAGGAATGGCACATGGCGACATAATGGCGGCAAATAGTGAGGTGGTGCTGACCGATGGCGAGGAAACGGACGTCACGTTGACGATGAGCCGCAAGGTGTTTATGCTCCGCAACGTGACGATAAGCGATGTGCCGGAGAATGTGGCTGCGATAACGGCGGATGTCAGTCCTCTGTATGAGGGAATCAACGTGGCTGGCGAGTATTGCGGTGAGAATGGCGCCTATAACGTGGTGCTGGAGAAGGGAACTGGCAGCACATGGACGAAGCAGTGCGACGCATTCCTGATGGAGAGCGTGGGGAATCCTGTGGTGACTTTCAATTTCACGATGACCGACGGTAAGGTGAAGACCTTCAGATATGTCAGCGACAAACCGCTGGTGGCAAACTACAAGGTGGATATGAGCGTGAATTATCAGAGAGTGGCAGAACCGTCTCTGAAGTGCTTGATCAATGGTGTGTCGTGGGCAGGAGAGCAGACCTGGACAATCGATGTGAAGGAGAATGAGATGGGCGACAATACGGGTGGCGATGTGAAAGTGGACGAGACAGCTCCAGCGCAGGGCACGGTATATAAAGGTTGCTATGTGTTGAAGTCGGAGCAGTCTGCTGCGTCTGGCAATATCACCATTGTGACCCTTTTGGCGCCGAAATCGAAAAGTTCACTCGTATTTGATGCAGATGATCAGGCGAATGTCAAGCAGGCCGTTGATGCAGGTATTGCAGAGCTGGCTATGGAAGGAGTGGATGGCTGGAGATTGCCTACGAAAGGAGAGATGGAATATATAATGGACAATAAAGCGGAAATAAACAGTAAGCTCAAAACATTGGGCTTGGAGCAGATATATCGTAGTCCGAATGATATTTATTATATTCTGGATACTGACAATAAGATAATGTGTATGAATGAAATCAAGAGTGTGTTTTCTCCCAGTTCTGGTAAAGCAGGACGTAATCTCCGTCCTGTTGCCACCGTCACTTTCTTGAAAAAATGACAGATTAATCTGAGTTCTTTTCTCGCTTTGGGTTGAAGAAACATACGTTATTTGTCGGCTGAAA
>CAVBFA010000221.1:0-2045 GCA_963594595.1 Oscillibacter sp.
ACGCGGAACCGATGGCGAAACTTTACGACTGGATAAGAGACCATGTTCATGGCGTGATGAAGATTAATGATGGTGACGTGCTTTCTCAAATGCGTGAGGTCGATAAGGATTCAAAGAGGAAGAAGTTTTATATGCAGATGCTGAAGAAAGCCGACTTCAACATCTCGGACTTCCATGTGCTGTCGAATGGCCGCAACGAGACCGTAGCCTTTGTGAACACTACGAGCGGTGATAATTTTGAATTGCCGGACAACACCCAGTCTGCCGGTACCATCCGATTTATTGCAGACTTGAAGTATCTCTATGATGCGATTACCGGAAGTCACATATATCTGCTTGACGAGTTGGGTGAAGATTTGCACTATGACCTGCTCCTATATTATATTAAAGTGTTCCTCTTCAACTCCGACTCCTCACAACTCATCATCACATCGCAGGAAGCTTCCTTGCTTGCGGAAGACCTTATCAACGAGCACAGACAAGTAGTGTGGTTTGCAGAGAAATCCCACGAGACGGCATCTTCCGTTTATACAAGAGCTGACAAGTTTGGATTGCACAAGAACCTTTCACTTTACAACTCTTACAGAATAGGCCGGTTAGGAGCAAAGCCCGAACTCGGTTCACCATTTATAGATTTTGACTGATATGGGGCAACAAAGAAAGACAACGATCATAATTGGTGAGGGGCCTACGGAGTTCTATTACCTTAACTCCTTGAAAGACAGATTTCGAGTCCTACAGCACATCAAACCAGACTCTCCGAAAAACACGAGTTTGCGTGAGCTGCAAAGATCCATAGAGAGCTCTATCCAGATGGGGTACTCACAGGTGTTCTGTCTTATTGATATGGACACCAAGAAAAAGGATGCCAAAAGCATGGCTGAATATCAGAGGCTGAAGAAGAAATACCATAATGCTCATATTATAAAGAAACGTTCCGGCATAGATTGTCAGATACGCTTTTATGAGACAGAGCGTTGCACGGAACTGTTCTTCGTTTATTATTTCAAGTACACGACCCAAAAGTTTCAAACATCTGACGACGTAGAGAGTCTGCTTAACAAGATATGTGGGTACGATAAGACACTGAAATTCTTCCGTGGACACCCGCTTCATCAGTTCTTTGAAAAACAAGGTGGGAGCTTTGCTAATGCGATAAGTAATGCGAACAAGTCGCTTGTAGAGGTGAGAAAGGGGAACCGTGACTACACTTACTCAGAAATAGGAAGCATGTTCAATGATTTGGGCATAGAGTAAAAGTATAATCACTCCTCTGACATCTTTTGGCGCACTTGTTATCTACCTTTGCCGTCGATAAGTCAAGATGGGCTGCACTAGTCAACCATAAAACGAAAACGATATGCTTAGAGGAACACGATTATTTGTCTGCGATAACTGCGGACACAAATTCAAGGGAATGGACATCGAGTGGTGCGCGACTGCCTTGTCGCAACCGCTGAAATGTCCCAACTGTGGCAGCTACCACACCTGCCCCGACTCGTTTTTGGGGCTTAACAAGATTATCTACAGGAACATTTGGAAGCAGATGGACGAGGCTCACAAAGCTCCAAACGTCCACCTTTCAACTCCTAACTCCTAATTCCTAACTAAATATGAATGTTTTCTTTCAGCCCTTTGTGGGCAGGGACTATACCACTGGTGGCATTTTCGGCAAGCGCATCATGGTGCTGGGCGAGAGCCACTACTGTGATGAGGGCTGTACCGACTGCGGCAACGTTTCTAATCACCGCGAGTGCATGGCGTTTACCAATGGCGTCGTCAGCGATTATCTCAATGAGCAGAAGCCACGCGAACGGTGGATGAGTACGTTCCTGAAGTTTGAGCGCAGCCTCGTAGGGCACGAGACCGACTGGCAGGAGCGGCAACGAATCTGGCAGAGTGTACTGTTCTACAACTATCTGCAGGTGGCGATGGGCGGACCGCGCAAGGCAGGTTCAGATGCAGAGTACCGTCAGGCCGAGGAAGCCTTCTTCAGTGTTCTCGACCAATACCGTCCTCAGTATATCATCGCCTGGGGCAACCGA
>CAVBFA010000221.1:2055-4176 GCA_963594595.1 Oscillibacter sp.
GTGGGGAGAGATGCCTGGCGGCGAGCGCTGGCAGGACGGCAACGACATCACCATCGACAGCTACACGGTCTATACCGGCAGCTACGCCCTCAGTGGTGGTGGTCGCGTGAAAGTGATGGCGGTCAACCATCCGTCCGTCGGCTACTCATGGGACTACTGGCACAAGGTAATAGAGACTTTCTTGAAAAGATAATTATCTCCTGTGACAGCTTTGGGCAGAAACAAGCATTACCTTTGCACACAGAAACGTAAAAAACGAAGAATATGAAGTTAGCAGAAGCCTTAAGCCTTAGAGCCGAACTGAAAAACAAGATCAACGCGCTCGGCCTCCGTATCAGGGAGAGCGCGAAGATACAAGAGGGCGACGAGCCGGTAGAAGATGTCGATGAGCTGCGCAAGGAGCTTGACGACTGCCTCAATCAGATTGAGGATTTGATTTACCGCATCAACATGACCAACGTACACGCCACCATCGACGGGGAGTCGCTGACACGACTGATTGCCCGCCGTGATGTCCTGTCCAAGCGTGTGGCCATCATGGGGAATATCGTCAATCAGATTGCCTCCAACGATACACGCTTTGGCAAGAACGAGATCCGATTTATCCGCACGGTGGATGTCAGGGAGCTCCACAAGGAGGTGGACAAATACTCCAAACAACTTCGGGAGCTTGACTTGAAGATTCAAGAACTCAACTGGACGGTAGAGTTGGTAGAATAAGGCAGTTGGTCGAATAAGACTTCAGAAGAGTAGTTTTCTGAGCACGATAGTGGCGGCAAGACTGACGACAGCACCCCAAGGGCTGAATATCCACCTTATGCACAGGTATGCACAGCGCATGGGGCACAGGGTACACGGGCATGCCTTATCATATTTAGCGATATGAGGCAGCACAATTCACAGCGCACTACCATTTGCCGGCTATAGGCTACAGAAAACGAGGGCGGGAAGAGGGAAGATAGGAGGCACAGCGTCCTCGTTGTGCAAGGTTGTGCGGCGAGACGCCGCACCTCCTACTACAAACTGTTTTATCATATAATAAGGTTATGGACAACAGGGCAAAGTTTTATTGTTGGCTGATAGGCAAGTTGGAGCGTCGCCACATGACGATACAGGAGATTTGTAATGATTGGGTTGAATCATCGAGCAACATCGACGGCAAGGAGCTCAGTGTGCGCACTTTCCACCGCTACCGTGAGGAGATCGCCAACCTCTTCGGCATAGAGATTGAGTGCGACAAGGCCGACGGCTACCGCTATTTCATCCGTCGTGACCGCTATGCCGACACGGAGATATCAGAGTGGCTGCTCAGCTCCCTGCGCATGGCATCGCTCGGCGACATGCTGAAATACCATAGTAAGGTGATGCTGGAGAAGGCACCGGAGAATACGCAATTCCTCGACGACATCATCAGTGCCATTGACAAGCACTATGCTATCCGTTTCCATTATCGCACACCCTACGGCGACGAGATGGAGATGGAGCTCGTTCCGGCTTTCCTCCGGCTGTTCCGCCAGCGCTGGTACGTCATTGGCAACCTGATGGAGCAAAATGACCATACGCCCAAGTCCAATGCCGACGGCTCCGACTTCCATCCCCGTGTGCTGCCTTTCGACCGCATCAGCTATTTGGAGATTGTCTGCGAGAAACAGCTGCTGTCAAAGAAGACAAAGGAACTGTTGAGCCCTGACAACTTCTACGAGGGTTGTTTTGGCATTATTCGCCAGCAGAATCTGCCACCACGAAAGATACGCATCCGTACCTTCTATCCCGAGAACAACTACATCGAGGAGGTGCCGATCCACGAGAGCCAGACCAAGATACACGATGCCGCTGACGGCTCATATACCGACTATGAGCTCTTTGTCAGTCCCACTCGTGACTTCGAGCAGGAACTGCTGTGGCACGGTCGTAAGATCATCGTTCTCAGTCCCGACGACCTCCGCCAGGAGATGATCGGCATCCTCAAGGATATGGTGAGGAGCTACGAGACGGGGGAGAACACCGTGGAGGAATAGTAATCACTTTGGCAAATTGTTGAGAACATCCTCAGGAAGCATAATCTCACAATCAGCTGCTGAAAGGGGTTTCTCCCGAAGAAATAGAGCGTAAACAATCTTC
>CAVBFA010000222.1:0-4136 GCA_963594595.1 Oscillibacter sp.
GCCTCTGAGCTTCAACCTGCTGCCTGAGCTCTTCACGCTTACACAGCTGCAACACGTATACGAGGCTATCCTCGGCGAGGAAATCGACAAGCGCAACTTCAGAAAGAAGATCAAGACAATCGACTTCATCGAGAAGACTGACAAGATAGACAAGATAACGTCGAAACGCGGTGCGGCATTGTATTGCTTCAACAAGGAGGCGTATGACGACGATCCTTATTTCAAACTCTAATGACAACAACATGGCCGGTTCTGAAAGTATTAAGGACTGAATCCGGGTCAAAGGACCGGCCATCAAACACATATCAAGATATTATGTTAGAAGAACTGAAAGAAAAAGTATTCCGTGCCAACCTCGACCTCGTGAAGCACAATCTCGTGATTTTCACCTGGGGCAACGTCTCTGGCATCGACCGCGAGAAAGGTCTCGTGGTAATCAAGCCCTCAGGTGTGTCATACGACAAGATGAAGGCGTCTGACATGGTGGTGGTTGACCTGAACACGGGCAAAGTGGTGGAAGGCGATTTGAATCCGTCTTCTGACACTCCTACTCACCTCGTGCTCTACCGTGCCTTCCCCGAAATCGGTGGCATCGTGCACACCCACTCCACTTATGCCACTGCATGGGCACAGGCAGGAATGGACATTCCGAACATCGGAACGACACACGCCGACTATTTCCACGACTGCATACCATGCACCGATGCCATGACGGCAGACCAGATGGCTGAATACGAGAAAGAAACGGGAGTGGCAATAGTAAACCGTTTCAAGGACATCAACTACGTACACACACCTGGCGTGCTGGTGAAGAACCACGGTCCGTTCTCATGGGGAAAGGATGCTGACGAGGCTGTATACAACTCCGTAGTGATGGAACAGGTGGCAAAGATGGCTTTCGTGGCATTCAGCGTGAACCCTGAGACCACTATGAACCCTCTGTTGATAGAGAAGCATTTCAACCGCAAACACGGTCCGAACGCTTATTACGGACAGAAGAAAAAATAATCCGGAAAGATCAGAACTCCAATCGGTCATTCCAATCTGTCATTATGAATGGCATGATGAATGGTCTGATGACCGTTTGGGGATAATAACATATCTAAAGAAGAAACAACTACGAAACAATGATTAAGGCATTTGAGAATTTGGAACTCTGGTGGATTACCGGAGCACAGCTCCTCTACGGAGGCGAGACAGTAAAGATTGTTGACGGTCACTCACAGGAGATGGTCGACGGACTGAATAAGTCGGGCATCATCCCGATAAAGGTGGTTTATAAAGGAACAGCAAACTCTGACAAGGAAGTGGCATCTATCATGATGGCTGCCAACAACGAGGAGAAATGTGTGGGCGTGATAACATGGATGCACACCTTCTCGCCAGCCAAAATGTGGATACACGGACTGCAGATGCTGCACAAGCCTCTGCTCCACCTACACACACAATACAACCAGGAGATTCCTTGGGACACGATGGACATGGACTTCATGAACCTGAACCAGAGCGCCCACGGCGACCGCGAGTTCGGACATATCTGCTCGCGTCTGCGCAAACCACGCAAAGTGGTGGTGGGATACTGGAAGGAGAAGAAGACACAGGAGCACATCGCCGTATGGGCCCGTGTTGCTGCCGCCGTTGCCGACGCCAAGGACATGCTTATCATTCGTTTCGGAGACCAGATGAACAATGTTGCCGTGACCGACGGCGACAAGGTCAGCGCCGAGCAGGTTCTCGGTTACCACGTGGACTACTGCTGCGTGTCGGAACTGATGGAATACTGGAAGCAGGTGAACCCTGCCGATGTCGACGCATTGGTGGAGGAATACCACAAGCTATACAAAATCGTGCCTTGCGAGGCTGGCGAGGAAATCGGAAAGAAGAAGATTTGGAATGCCGCACGCGCAGAGCTTGCCATCCGTGCCTGTCTCAAGGCGAAGGGTGCAAAGGGATTCACCACAAACTTCGACGACCTCGGATCATGGGGCGACCCGGATGCTGACGACTTCGTAGGATTCGACCAGATTCCGGGCCTCGCATCACAGCGACTCATGGCTGAGGGATATGGTTTCGGAGCAGAGGGCGACTGGAAGTCGGCTGCTCTCTACCGCACTCTCTGGTATATGACTCAGGGCATGCCTACAGGATGCTCGTTCCTCGAAGACTACACACTGAACTTCGATGGAGAGAACTCTTCTCTGCTCCAGAGCCACATGCTTGAGGTTTGTCCTCTCATCGCTGTCGACGACGAGCCTGTACGCCTTGAGGTTCACCACCTCGGCATCGGCATACGCAAGCAGCAGACAGCTCGCCTCGTGTTCAACTCAAAGGTTGGCGACGGCGTTACGGCAACGGTAGTCGACATGGGCAACCGCTTCAGACTCATCGTCAACGATGTACACTGCATCAAACCGAAACCACTGCCTAAGCTCCCTGTTGCCAACGCCCTGTGGATTCCGCAGCCTAACTTCGAGATCGGTGCCGGTTCGTGGATTCTCGCGGGCGGTACTCACCACAGCTGCTTCTCCTACGACATCACACCGGAGTATTGGGAGGACTATGCTGAGATGCTCGACATCGAATATCTGCATATCGACAAGGACTCCACATTCGAAAGCGTGAAGAGAGACCTCCGCATCAACGAAGTGTATTACATGCTGAACAAGGCATTGAGATAATAAATCTGATTATGAATGTAGGACAGCTCGAAACATGTAGAGTTGTCCTACAATCATAATTGGTCTTATACTATTAAACCCAAATCGGACATTAGGACTTGCCTGGATTTTGTTTTTTAGAAGAGTGGATTTTGTCTGGCTTTTAATGAGTAATAGCGAGCTATTGCGAATTAAAAACGGGCAAAAGACGCCTTATAAAAGGCAAAAGACTGCAAGCAGTCAGGAAAAAGATACATTAAACGTCCTAATGACCGATTGGGATTAAATTCAAATCGGTCACTATGGCTTACTTGGATTTTGGTATAATACTACCATTGAACGACCAAATGACTGATTTGGAATTATAGTCTGTTTTGGTTCAGAATCGGGCACGGTGCTTGCCCAACATGGGCACGCTGCTTGCCCAAGTGGGGCACGGTGCTTGCCCCGGTTGGGCAGATTTCCTGTTCGTTTCGTGCCCAATCTGGTTTATTTGTTCAAAAAGCTGACCATCTCTTCGTAGAAGTCAAACTCGATATCGTCATACCCATAGTCGGCGAAAATCCTCTTTATCTTCTCCTGCTGGTTTTCCGTCAGTTTCCACGTTCCCGAGTTGTATCTCGAAAAGTCCCTTCTGTTGCTCATTGTCCTGATGATGTCGTGGCGTATGGCCTTATAGTCGCGTGCCATCACATTGCTGAGAGCCTTCTTGAATCCCCATGCCACCTTGATTACCGTCATCTTATGAAACAGTTTGCATCCTTCCACCGGGTTCGTGGTCGGCAGGATACATTTCTCCCACAGGTCCTTCTGTTTCATCTTTCTGATGACATGCCATCTCATGCATCTCTTCTTAATCTCGCAGTTTTCGTTCAAACAATGAATCCAATGGTACGGTGTCGTGAATTCTCCCTTCACGAAATCCGAATACTTGATCTCATAATGCATACTCTGTGTTTTTTTAAATGGTTATTAAAAGTTTATGATTAAATTATCCCGGTCCTTTGTTCAGCCCTGATGATTGATCAGAGCCTGGCGAGACAGTGATGCAGTCGTGCGCGCTTCGCTTCATCCCGTGTCCGCTTTCCGGTCCGTATGTATATAAAATAAAGTCCATTTTCCCCTCATGTCATTTTCCATCCCCTTCCATACGATTATTTCTTCTTATTCCCCAACCATCCAGACAATCACCCGATGGTTTTTACCACACAAAAAATGCGGAAGTGTCTGAATTACAGACACTTCCGCATTGATGACCAGATGGTTGACGGTTTTTTTGAAAAAAGTGGATTAATTGGATATTATGACTGGTTTGGGCTAAAACGGTCGGATTATCGGTCGGATTTCCGGTCGGATGATGGATATTCCGGTCGGATTATATTCCACATACTCTAATGTCAATATCCGTTTCAATGCTGCTCTTTCCACATTCACGTGTGAACAGCATCCCGTAGAATAAGAGATTTATCTCCTTTCATT
>CAVBFA010000223.1:0-4083 GCA_963594595.1 Oscillibacter sp.
TATGAGATAAAAACTTATCTCATTCTCAATCACTTATAAAAAATACGTACTTTCCACCTATAAAACCGACAAAAATACAGGTCGAAATTTGATCAAGTTATTCATTTACCATTACTTACAAATCTGAAAATGGCCGACAATATCAAAACGGTAATCAGCAAAATCGGAGGTGTTCTGATGGCAGGATTTTAATCTTCTTTATGAGCGTGTCATGAAATGATACAAGCAAGCCCTAATGACCGATTGGGGTTAAATGATACTTTTGGTCATATTTGGGGCAAGCACGTTGCCCAACCGGGGCAAGCACGTTGCCCAACATGGGCAAGCACGTTGCCCCAAGTGGGCAGATTTCATTTACATTCTGTGCCCAAAAGTGTATCACGAATCGGGTTTCATTTTTAGACCGGTGTCCATCGCCTTATGATGATGGACAACTTTGTTATCACTGATATATTTATTTCGTGGTGTCGGTGTGTCACTGGTCTGCGACAGGGACACAAATCAAAAAATGAAATACGGATGGAACTGACTTTACACGGATCGGTCTTTCACGGATCAATTTTTTGAGGATGTTGAGCTAATGATTATTGGATTTTGGTTTGGATTCAACAGGATTTGCAAGTGCTGGGGCACTTCCTTTTTCCTTAGCCAATGCTTTTTAGACAAAAACCTGGATAAACACACATCCTGCGAAAACATAACAAACACACATCCTGCGAAAAAAAAGTTACTCAGAATATGGTCATCAGCCCCCACCTAGCCTCCCCCAAAGGATAACCCATCCTGGCCTTCCCAAAGGGAAGGGACAAGTTACTCCGCTTTGTCAAAGACTTATTCAGCCAATCACATCAGCCCACACCTAGCCTCCCCCAAAGGATAACCCATCCTGGCCTTCCCAAAGGGAAGGGACAAGTTACTCCGCTTTGTCAAAGACTTATTCAGCCAATCACATCAGCCCCCACCTAACCTCCCCCGTAGGGGAGGGACAGATACTCTTGCTATTGATAAGCCATTGACAATCTGATAGATACAAACAATAATCATACTGCCAAGGGTTACTGTCCCTCCCCTTCGGGGGAGGCTAGGTGGGGGCTGAAATCATTTAGCCATAGTTACTCGTTCCTTCCCTTTGGGAAGGTTAGGATGGGTTTTTAGGCTCAGAAAGGATATCCCACTGCGAGATGGAGCGTCTGACCGTCTTTGAATTTTCGGATGTTGTAGTAGCCGCTGCGGCCGGTGTCGTAGGGCATGTGGATTCCCACTCCCCAGTCTATGCGCAGGATGAGGAACTGCAGGTCGTAGCGCACTCCGATGCCGGTGCCTACCGCCATTTCCTTGAGCAGGTTCTTCACCTTGAACTGTGCCCCCTTGCGGTATCCGTCGTCGCGCACTCCCCACACGTTGCCGGCATCGAGGAAGGCGGCGCCATAGAGGTCGCCGAAGAGATTGAAGCGGTATTCCAGATTGGCGAGAAACTTCATGTCGCCGGTCTGGTCGAGATACGAAAGGCGTGCCTGGTCGGTGTAGTAGCGGCCGGGACCGACAGACCTCACGGGGAAGGCACGGATGCTGTTGGCGCCTCCCACATAGAACTGCTCGCTGTATGGCGTGGATGCGGCGTTGCCATACGAATATACGATGCCTGCATTGACATGGCCCACGAGCTGCGACTTGAGTCCAATGGACCATGTCTTGGTGAAGTCGGTCTCCAATTTCATAAACTGTGCATAGGCGTTCTTGAAGAGCTCCTTGCCCTTGGCGTTCCATTTCTTTCCTGCCGCGAGATAGCCGAGCGAGAGCACGTTGCCCGACTCCGAGAGCGTGAGGTTCCAGTATATCGGGTTGCGGTATTTCTTCGGACTGTTATATGTGTAGGAGAACTGCATCTTCGGTATGAGCATGTCCTGCATGGTGGCGAGGAGATACGGGTTGGCGTTCATTATGGAGTCGAAGGTGTGGGTGGTATAGGTGAGGTGCTGGTATTTCAGCGTCAGCGGTGTCACCTCGAATTTCTTCGTCTCCGTGGGCTGCCACTGGTAGGTCCAGTTTCCCGACGCCGTGTGCATCTTGAAATATCCCGGTCTGTTGATGACGTTTGCCGACGCCCTCGCCGTTGTAGTCGGCGTGACGTAATATCTGTATGGTTTGAGGAACGGGAATATCATTCGCGGGAATGACACGGAGAGGTCAGCACCATATTCATAGGAGTTGTAGTCCTTGCCGTTCTTTCCTCCCGTCTGCCATTCGTAGGCTCCATGCAGACGCAGGTCTACCACCTCTCCGCCCTTGAAGGCATTGAGCTTCTTCAGACCGAGCACCAGCTCCGGTCCGGTGCGGCCGTTTATCTTGTTGCTGTAGTTGGTTTCCACATAGAACTCATAGGGTTTGTTGAGCACGCAGCTCACCGTCATGTCGAGGGTGTCACACTGTGCGGTGGTGTCGCGAGGGGTGAAGGCGAACTGCACCGAACTGTATTGACCTGCCGAACTGAGCCTCTCGGCGCTTTCGAGATATGCGTCCTGGCTATACTGCTGACGGGGGAACAGACGGAGATGACGCAAGAGGAGTCGTGCCCTGATGGGCGGACGCTTGCCGTTGTAGGCAAGCGTGAGGCGGCGGTAGTTGAACGAATCCTTGAGCTGCTCCATGAGCTGCTTCTGGATGTTCACCTTCAGGTTTCCGATATACCATTTGTGCTTCGCCCTTTCGGGGATGTTGTCGGCGAGCTGCAGTCTGAGCCTCACCCTGCCCTGCTGCGCCAGCGTGTCGGCGAGATACGAGGCGTAGGCAGGCTGGAAATAGTAGTATCCGTTGTTGCGGAAGAGGGCCGAGAGCCTGCTTCGCTCGGCATCGAGGGTTGCCACATTGAAAGGCTTGCCCGGACCAATCAGCGCATTGTCGCGAGTGGCGAGAATCAGACTGTCTGCCACGGCAGGGAAATTGGCATATTCCACGGTATCGATGAGCGACAGCTGGTTCATCGCCACCTTATATAATATCTTGGCCTTCTTGGGATTCTTCTGCGTCTCCACTTCAAAGTCCACCGTGCCACCCAGATAGCCATGGTTGCGCAACACCGACTGTGCCACCGACGCTCTCAGCTGCGGGTTCACCCAGCTCATGAGCACCGGTGCGCTGCCGAAGGTCTTGGCTATCCATTTGCCGAGTTTTCCCTCAGAGTTCTGGAATGCGTTCCATATCCATAGTTTATATGGTATGGTGCGATGATAGGAACTGCCGAAGAAGGCTCCGTTTGGTGCCGTGGCGAGAGCTGCCTCCACTTCTTCCTGTGTGGAATAGTAGTGGTCAGACTTCTCGCAGTTGTCATATTCTATCGGTTTCAGTCCCACATACAGCTGGTCGCCCTCCGGCACGGAGCTTGTGGTGGAACACGCCGTGGCGAGGAAAGCGATGGCACATACGAATAGTGTGCCGAGGGTATTTGATATTATTTGGTGTTTCATTTTCATTATTTTTAGTAAACGAGTGGACGAGTAGACGAGTGGACGAGAAACTCAGCAACTGAACTTCAGCTAATGAGTACTGGCCCTGATTCCCGTCAATCGACTTCGGCCCCTCTCGGCCCCCCCGAAGGGGAGATGAAGGTTACTCTTGCTTTGTGACAAACCAATGACAGTCAGTCTGCTAAGGGTATCTGTCCCTCCCCTACGGGGGAGGTTAGGTGGGGGCTGATGGCGTGAGGCAAGGGACACAAGCCCGATACTCTTCAGAAAAGGGGAGTGCCCCAAGCACTCGCGAATCCATGGAAATCCGTATAGAAATCCAAAGATTGCAGGTCAAAAAAATAATCCGTGAAAGATTAATCCGTGTTACTCGGTTATCCGTGTTTTATTTTTTGACCTGTGGCCATCGCCGAAGGCTGATGGACACTATATGCTCTCACACTGGAATCATTATTCCTCCCTTGACATCGTGTCCACGGCCTTCGGCGTGGACAAATCAAAGAAAAAACACGGATATCACGGACTTTACACGGATCAATCTTTCACGGATTTTTTTCTTTGATATTGTTTTGCCAATGATTCTTGGATTCCGTTTGGATTTTGCAGGATTTGGAGCACT
>CAVBFA010000224.1:0-4032 GCA_963594595.1 Oscillibacter sp.
AAAGGGAGTGCCCAAGCACTCGCGAATCCACGAAAATCCAAAATTAAATCCAAAATATTTTATTGGTCTAAAATAATCCGTGATGATTAATCCGTGGTCTATCGGTGATATCCGTGTTTTATTTAGACCTGTGTCCATCGCCGCAGGCTGATGGACACTATTACTCACTGATATATTATTCCGTGTGCCGTTGTGTCCCCAGCCTTCGGCAGGGCCACAAATCAAAAAATGAAACACGGATAGCACTGACTTTACACGGATTGGTCTTTTCACGGATCCATTTTTTGATAATATTTCGTCAGTGATATTTGGATTTTATTTTTGATTTAGCAGGATTTGCAAGTGCTTGGGCACTTCCTTTTTCCTATGCGGCTCGTCCTCTGATTTTAGACAAAAACCGGGATAAACACCCGCCACGATGTCAAGCCCTAAGGGGCTTTGGAACGTGGGCTGCATCATCCCCTTATGAGAGCAAGCTCTCAACTGGGATGCTGCAGCCTACATTCCGGTGCAGCTTCGCAGCACCTTGACATCGTGACGAGCGATAAACCAGGATAAACCCAAGGTTGACGAGGATATTCAAAACTATGCCCCATCCTGACCTCAAAACATGCTAACCTTCCCCAAGGATAACCCATCCTAACCTTCCCCAAGGGAAGGAACAAGTTACTCGGTATATTGCCATCAGCCCCCACCTAACCTCCCCCGTAGGGGAGGGACAGAAACTATTGTCTTAGATTAGCCACTGACACTCTGATAGTTACAGTGACACAAACTTACGTTTACAACAGACAATAATCATACTGCCAATGGTATCTGTCCCTCCCCTATGGGGGAGGTTAGGTGGGGGCTGAAGTTGATTGGCTGAAATGATTGGCATAGTAACTTGTCCCTTCCCTTGGGGAAGGTTAGGATGGGTTATCCTTGGGGAAGGTTAGGATGGGTCGGTCCTTTGTGGTTTGTCCCGGTTTATCGCTCGATATGTTTGCGAGGTGGTGACGTCAGTCAGCACCGTGTGTTGGTGACCGGGTTCCGTGTCGAGAGCTTGCTCTCGTAAGCGGAAGACGGGCGGCGGCACACAAACCGTAAGGCTCGCAAACATATCGGGTGTTTATCTTGGTTTATTTTCTCAAATCAGAGGACTGGTTTATTTTTTTATCTCAGGACTTGTTTTTGTCTTACCCCAATCTCTTAACAAAAAAAATCCCGCCGGGCAAAGCCCGACAGGATTCATATTCTTGTGAGATGTCCGGTTTGTCAGTGCTTCGTGAGAAGCCGACAAACGGGGACATCATGCGATGTATCTACTGTTCAGCGATTAGAGCTGAGGACCAGCAGCAACGAGAGCCTTACCAGCCTCGTTTGTCTCATACTTCTTGAAGTTCTTGATGAAGCGACCAGCGAGATCCTTAGCCTTCTCCTCCCACTGAGCTGCGTCAGCATAAGTGTCGCGAGGATCGAGGATGTTGGTGTCTACGCCGTTGAGCTCTGTAGGAACAACGAAGTTGAAGAATGGGATAGTCTTTGTTGGAGCAGCGTCGATAGAGTGGTCGAGGATAGCGTCGATGATACCACGAGTGTCGCGGATAGAGATACGCTTGCCAGTACCGTTCCAACCAGTGTTCACCAAGTAAGCCTTTGCACCGCTCTTCTGCATCTTCTTAACCAGCTCCTCAGCATACTTTGTTGGGTGGAGCTCCAGGAATGCCTGGCCGAAGCAAGCAGAGAATGTAGGAGTAGGCTCAGTGATGCCACGCTCTGTACCGGCGAGCTTAGCTGTGAATCCAGAGAGGAAGTAGTACTTTGTCTGCTCAGCGCTCAGGATAGATACTGGAGGAAGAACTCCGAATGCGTCTGCAGAGAGGAAGATAACCTGCTTTGCAGCCGGGCCCTGAGAGTAAGGACGCTGGATGTTCTTGATGTGGTAGATAGGGTAAGAAACACGAGTGTTCTCTGTTACGCTCTTGTCAGCGAAGTCGATCTTACCGTCCTTGTCAACAGTAACGTTCTCGAGGAGAGCGTCGCGTGTGATGGCACCGTAGATGTCTGGCTCAGACTCCTTGTCGAGGTTGATAACCTTGGCGTAGCATCCACCCTCGAAGTTGAACACACCCTCGTCGTCCCATCCGTGCTCGTCGTCGCCGATGAGCTTACGCTTAGGATCGGTAGAGAGAGTAGTCTTGCCAGTACCAGAAAGACCGAAGAAGATAGCAGTGTTCTCACCGTTCTTGTCGGTGTTTGCAGAGCAGTGCATAGAAGCGATGCCCTTCAATGGGAGGAAGTAGTTCATCATAGAGAACATACCCTTCTTCATCTCACCGCCATACCATGTGTTGATGATAACCTGCTCCTTAGAAGTTACGTTGAATACTACAGCAGTCTCTGAGTTCAGACCCAGCTCCTTGTAGTTCTCAACCTTAGCCTTAGAAGCGTTGTATACGATGAAGTCCGGCTCCTGGTCGAACTCAGCCTCGTTCTGAGGACGGATGAACATATTTGTAACGAAGTGAGCCTGCCAAGCCACCTCAACGATGAAGCGAACCTTCATGCGGGTGTCCTTGTGAGTTCCGCAGAAACCGTCAACAACGAACAGCTTCTTGTTGCTCAGCTCCTTCTTTGCAATTTCCTTTACTGCAGTCCAAGCCTCCTTGGAAGCACGGTGGTTGTCGTTCTTGTATTCGTCAGAAGTCCACCATACTGTGTCGTGAGAATTCTCGTCGTCAACGATGAACTTGTCCTTAGGCGAACGGCCGGTGTAGATACCAGTCATCACGTTTACGGCGCCGAGCTCAGTCTCCTGACCTACCTCGAAACCCTCGAGACCTTCCTTGGTCTCCTCGTTGAACAACACCTCATAAGAAGGATTGTACAGAACCTCAGTAGTACCTGTGATTCCATACTTCTCTAAAACTGACTTATCAAACTTTGCCATTTTATAATAATGTATTTAGTGTGAATATTTCTTTTTATCTTGAATAACTATTGAATCTGTCTTTGCAGAATACCTATCGATTTCTGTATACCTACTGTTTAAAATCGGGGCAAAGGTAGTAAAATTCTATTTTTCAACAAAGCGATGGTTGCCAAAATAACACTCGTCTAAACAATTTTAGGTTAAAGAAGTTTAAATGTAATATCGCTGAAAGTTATTTGTAAAATGCAAGTGTCAATTATTCTTCTTTATTTCTTATTTTTGCACGATTTCAGAAACCGCTTCCGTCGGGACATCCTATCAGTAGCTGCCCCGCATGAATAAGAAAAACGACAAAACAATATATTCCCTATGAAAGTTATAAACTTCAGTGATCAGAATTCCATCATCAACCAGTATCTGGCAGAGATGCGCGACAAGGACTATCAGCAGAACCGACTGCTCTTCCGCAACAACATACAGAGAGTGGGCGAGATGATGGCATACGAGATAAGCAAAACGCTTGACTATCAGCAGAAAACCGTGCATACGCCGCTCGCCGACGCAGAGGTCAGCGTGCCGGTAGACGATGTGGTGGTGGCAACGATCTTCCGTGCCGGACTGCCCTTCCATACCGGATTCCTCAATGTCTTCGACCATGCCGGAAACGCCTTCGTCAGCGCATACCGCAAATACACCGACGAGGCACACACCCAGGTGGGCATACACATAGAATATCTCGCCACTCCCGACCTCAGCGGCAAGACGCTCATCATCGCCGACCCGATGCTCGCCACCGGAGGTTCGATGGAGCTGGGCTACGAGGCGCTCGTGTCGAAAGGCAGACCCAAGCACGTGCATGTGGCGTGCGTCATTGCCACTCCGGAGGGTGTGGACTATATCAAGAGCCATCTGCCGGAGGAGAACACCACGATATGGTGTGCCGCCATCGACCCGGGACTCAACGAGCATAAGTATATCGTTCCGGGATTCGGAGATGCCGGCGATTTGTGTTATGGCGACAAACTGTAGGATACTACAGGATAGATAATTTATTCCGTGTTGTCGTTGTGTCCCCAGCCTGCGGCAGGGACACAAATCAAAAAATGAAACACGGATAT
>CAVBFA010000225.1:0-4024 GCA_963594595.1 Oscillibacter sp.
CGTTCCTCAAGGAAGCATGGAACACGATCTGTCTGCCGTGTGCCGTGGAGAACCCACAGGAGGTGTTCGGAGCAGGCACGCAGGTGGCTCAGCTCTCAGGCATGACCCCCACATCGCTCACCTTCGAGTATGTGGATAGAATGGATGCCAACACGCCGTATCTCATCAAGCCAACTGCCGTGAACAACGCTGCATACGCTAACGTGGCTTCGCCAACGGTGCTCTACGACCTCGGAATGAGCACGCTCGAAGACCTGCCGGAGGGCAAGGACCGTCCGACCTACGAAAACGGGAGTGGTGTGTCGTTCATCGGAGCGTACAGCGTAGTGGAACTGCCGGCTAACGAGGGCTATTACTATATCAGCGGCAACAAGTTCTATTATATCGATGTGCCCGTGCCGACAACACGCTACCGTGGATTCTTCCACTCTGACGTGCACAACGGTGCAATGCTCAGTCTGGCTTTCGGCGGCGGTATGTCAAGCATTGAGGATGTCTACTTCTTGCCTGCCGGCGCAGGCGACATCTACGACCTCACCGGCAAGAAGGTGCGCTCGAAAGGCGAGTCGCTCGACGGACTGAATCCCGGCGTGTATATCACGAATAACAAGAAGTTTGTGGTGAAGTGACAATAGATGTTGGTGTGGCGAGATGTTAACATCTGATATTTTCCCGATGTCGAGATGTTGGCATCTTCCACGAAAATCCCTCTAAGAGGGACAAATCCATCAAATATTTCCCTCAATGAGGGACGTTTTAAGCCAAAAGCGTCCCTCATTGAGGGATTTTTCGTATCTTTGCATTGTTATCAAACGTCTACAAGCTATGATAGAATTGAAACTTTATGAATACATGTGCGAATTGCTCAAGCAGACACCCACCACATTCGTGCGTTATAAGTATGACGATATCAGTTGGGATAGTCGTTTGGTGGGAATACTTGGTCCGCGAGGCATCGGCAAGTCAACAATGATATTGCAGCGTATAAAGAACACGCCCGAAAACCATAGCCTCTACATCACAGCCGACAACATGTATTTTGCCGACCATAAGCTTTTCGACCTTGCCGATAAGTTTGTGAAGGAGGGTGGTACGCATCTGTATATCGACGAGGTACACAAGTATAGCGGCTGGAGCAGAGAACTGAAACTGATGTATGATATGCACCCTTCGCTTCACATCGTCTTTACAGGTTCTTCAGTGCTCGATATATATCGTGGCGAGTCCGACCTCAGCCGTCGTGCCTTGCTCTATTTCATGTACGGCTTGTCATTCAGAGAGTATCTGTCTTTCTTCCATGGCATAGAGAGTCCGGTTTACACTCTCGACGACATCCTCAGCAACCGCGCAGTGCTTGATGCCGTAGAACATCCGCTGCCCCTCTTCCGCGACTATATGAGTCGTGGCTATTATCCTTTCTCCGTCCAGGGCGATTTCCCGATGCGTATGGAGCAAGTGGTGACGCAGACTATAGAAGTGGACATACCGCAGTATGCCGACATGAAAGCCTCTACAGCCCGCAAGCTGAAGCAGCTGCTTGCCATCCTCTCGCACCTGGCTCCATACAAGCCCGTAGCAGACAGTCTGGCGTCGGAGATAGGCGCAAGCAAGAACAGCATACCCGATTATCTGGCTTATCTTGAGAAGTCGGGTATGATAGGACTGCTTCGCGACGACACTTCTGGCATACGCAATCTTGGAAAGATAGAGAAGGTATATATCGACAATCCGAGTCTGATGACGGTTCTTGCCGGTGGTACTCCCGATATAGGCAATCTGCGCGAGACATTCTTCTACAATCAGATGCGTGTGCGCAATGCGGTGACAGCCTCACGTCAGTCTGATTTAGTCATTGGCAAGTACACCTTCGAGATTGGCGGACGCAAGAAGGGCAAACAGCAGATAGAAGGTCTGGACAATGGCTATATCGTGAAGGACGATATAGAAACAGGCTTCGGCAATATCATTCCGCTGTGGTGCTTCGGATTGAACTATTAAACCCCAAATCCACTCTTCTAAACAGCAAAATCCAGGCAAGTCCTAACGGCCGATTTTGGTTTAAAATTGGGCACGGTGCTTGCCCATGTGGGGCAAGCAGCTTTCTCAAGTGGGGCAAGCTGCTTACCCCGGATGGGCAGATTTGCTGTCAGACGTCTGCCCAATTAGTTCGTATTGTAATACTAATATTCCTGTTTCCAGGATTCTGCCAACGTATGCAATTCCTCTCATCTGAAAATTCCTCTCATCAGCAAACCATCCAGACAATTGCCTGACAATTGCCAGACGGTCAACTGCTTGTTTGTCAGAATATTACGACGAAAAACCAGACAGTCTGACAGTTTTTCAGAAATTCTCGTTTTTATTGGAAATCAGCGATATGGGGCAACTTTTACTCATATCTATAACCATAGCACGCTCTCGTTTCCCATGTTGAAGAGCAGGTCGAGAATACTCATGTTAGGCAGGAAACCGTGGCGCTGTTCATACACCTGATAATAGCGTCGTGGCTCGAAGTCGGGGTCTGGCAGCGGATGCTTGGGCCGGATGGCGTCGCGGAAGTCCGCGATGCCGAGGTCACCAGCTTCCTCTCTGCTGATATAACGGTCGGTGAGCGAAATGTTCGGTTCTATGTCGAGCAGTTCGCACATCTTCCGGCAGATGTCCATATTGAAGGAATACAGGTCAGTCCATCTCCCGGTGAAGAAGGGCATGATGTCGTCGGCATAGTATTCAAAGAAAGGCGACTCACCGTATGCGCTCTTCAATGCGTTCCAGTGTACGTGGCGCCAGTTGCCGTGGTCGCTGATTATGGTGGAGTTCACCGTCTGCGGCATCCCCTCGTCGCCTCTGTCCTTGTTGCCGGGCGATGTGGGCAAACTGAGAGCCTGGCTCCCGTTTGCCGTCGCAATTATGCAGCGGTTGCGGTAGGTCTGCTTCACGAAACTGTCGTGCTGCTCGATTAAAATGCTGTCATAGCGGTTTAGCTTCTGATACCACTGTATGGGTCCGAAGTATGTTGAAGATAATAAAGCTGTCATTCAGGGTGGGTTTTGTGGATGAGCGGGATGTTTCCGTTATAGCGGCATCAGCCATCTGGCGTTTCTGAAGCTGCCGAAGAACGACTCGCTGTTGCCTCTGGAATAAACCACCATTACGATGCGTCCTATGATGTGGTCTTCGGGCACGAAACCGTAATATCTGCTGTCCGGCGTTGTGTCGCCGTCGACAGCGCTCATCCAATAATAGTTTCTTGAGAAATAGGCATATCGTGTCGCCTTTCCGTCCACGATGAGTTTCCCGTCCTTGATGTCCGCCTTCCGTCCCTCGTGGATGCGGTAGGTGTTGCAGAGGAGTTTTATGTTCCATGGCTTCACCTCCACCATGCGGCATCTCTTCGGCGGAATGATGGGGTGGTGGTCAACGTATGTGGTGTCGCCCGGTCCTGCCATGCAGAAAGCGGCGTGAACGCTTCTGTTCGTCACGGTGTGCATGGTGTCGAGCGGATAGTTGAAAGCCACGAGTTCGCCTTTGCCCACCGGCTTGCGGAACCACCGGCTGTATGGGAATGTCTTGTCGCTGCCCGTCCTCAGTCCATAGCTCCATCTGTTCACCAGCACACGGTCGCCATCGACGAGCCATGGCTTTATGCCCGTCTTGGGGACTATATAAATGGTGAATGCCACGCAGCGGAAGAGAATCATGAGCAGTCCCGCAATGATGATGGCGATTATGAACTTTATGGCGTTTCTCATCTGTTTCCTTGAGTTGCCGCCGGTGGGAGAGGGGTGTCTACCGCCGGCGGTATTCTCTCTGTATGTATGGGATTTTATTCCGTCGACGTGTTATTTTATGTCGTCAACGAATCTGAAGAGTCTGCTCCATCTTATTCCGGAGAATCCTCTGTGGTCAGGGTCGCTCGACCACCAGATGAATATCGGCTTGCCCACGATGTGGTCTTCAGGCACGAATCCCCAGTAGCGTGAGTCGGCAGAGTTGTGGCGGTTGTCGCCCATCATCCAGTAGT
>CAVBFA010000226.1:0-4020 GCA_963594595.1 Oscillibacter sp.
CCAGCAAGGAGGTACAATCCTCAAAACCGCACGCTGTCAGGAGTTCAAGACACCAGAAGGAAGACAGTTGGCATACGAAAATATGCAGAAAGAAGGTATCGACGCTCTTGTCGTTATCGGCGGAGACGGTTCGCTGAGTGGAGCAAGAATTCTTGCACAAGAATTTGACATCCCCTGTATCGGACTTCCTGGTACTATCGACAACGACTTGTACGGCACCGACACTACCATCGGTTATGACACAGCGCTTAACACCATCCTTGACGCTGTCGATAAAATCCGTGACACTGCCACTTCGCACGAACGCTTGTTCTTTGTAGAAGTTATGGGACGCGACGCCGGATTCCTCGCACTGAACGGAGCTATCGCTGCAGGAGCAGAAGCTGCTATTATTCCCGAGTTCAATACAGAAGTCGACCAGTTGGAAGAATTCATCAAAAACGGTTTCCGTAAGTCGAAGAGCAGTTCTATAGTATTGGTTGCCGAAAGTGAAATTACAGGTGGAGCGATGCACTATGCAGAGCGTGTAAAGAACGAATATCCGCAGTACGACGTACGTGTCACTATCTTAGGTCACTTGCAGAGAGGCGGTAGCCCTACAGCACACGATAGAATTATCGCCAGCCGAATGGGCGTAGCCAGCATTCAAGCTCTGATGGAAGGACAACGCAACGTTATGATCGGTATAGAAAACGATGAAATCGTATACGTACCTTTCAACAAAGCTATCAAGAACGACAAGCCTATCAACCGTGAACTTGTTAACGTATTGCATGAATTGTCTATCTAACGAATAACATCCTTATCGGAATAATCATAAAAAAAGAATCCGTCTGCAGCTTATTGCTATAGACGGATTCTTTTTATTTATATGCTATTCTGAGTAAGCACTCAACCACTTCCAACCCCTTATATTAAAGGGCTGGAGAGTCATTGATTTTTTTGTTTTAACTTTTATTTGTATGAAATTATAGTGCGACAGCACCAGGAAGAAGTTTTTCATAGTCCTTCTCGCCTTCTATCAATTTGCGGAAGACATAGGTAAAATACTCCTTCACATTGAGACCCACATTCTTGCATGTCTCAATGAGCGTATGGTATTTCAAGGCTGACTTGATGCCATCCTCACTACTGAAGAACAATGAATTTTTCCTTTTTACTGTAAATGGACGGACTGCTCGTTCCGCCAGCATATTGTCTATAGTATAATGACCATCATTACGATACTTAAGAAGGTCATTCCAATTAGAGGTTACATAAACCAATGCTTTACGCATCATTTCGCTGTAATGATATCGTTGGGGATTACAGAGCAGCTCATTTGCCTTTTTGTAAATCAGACCAAGTATCTTACTAACATCCTTTTGAAGCCTTCGTTTCTTGATCTGTTCCGGTGTGTAACGGTTGAGCAAACATTCAGCTTCTACTTGATAAAGCATCGCAATCAATTGTACAAACCTGTCTGCGTTATCGTCTTTGCAGGACTTGTAAACAGACTCAAACTTATTGCGGACATGAGCCCAACACATCAGATGCTCATTGGCAGGATTGTCCTTGGTGAGTTCCTTGTATACCACATAGCCGTCCGACTGAATGGTACCAAGAAAATCACCCAAGAAAACCTGAATAGGTCTTTTGCCTCGGCTGTCATTCTCGTCATTGTCATAGAAGAAGTAAGTAATCTGCTCCGCCTTGTTCACAAGAACCCACACATACTTCTTAAAGTACCGTCCAAGACGTGTCTTGTCACCCATAAACTTGATTCTAACCTTTGTCCAAGTTTCATCTATATTAAGAATGGACTTTACTTTAAGCAGACGTTTTCTTAGAAGATGAAGTATAGGAGTTAACATCTCTGCTCCTTGCGCCAACCAGTTTCTGTTTGTATTGCGACTTATCTGCAATTTGTCCAGAACATTACGCACAGACTGCCTGTATATGGGAGTCATCAACATGAAGTGATCAACAACCAAATCTGACAAGAACTCAGGAGTGCAATGTGTTGAAGGTATGACATTCAAATTCGGACGACGACAATCCTCCTTGTCCTTTGGATGATAGTACTCATGACGTATGCCATACTTATCCTCATAGACAGCAACCTTGAATACCGTACACTCAACGTAACTTTTCTTGGTATATTCTTCAATATCCTTGTAGCCTATGAACTTCATATCTTCAGGGGCTCCATCCAAAGACGTTTCAAGGATGGTGGTCTTAGCAGCGTTCATACGGTTGTATTTCATTCCGTCTCTTTTTGAACGGCTAAGATTTTCAGACTTAACCTTTGTCTGGTCTATCCCATTGTCAAATGATGAAGACGTAGACGAAGCATTGTTGTCATCATCATCCTTTGACGACCATTCGTCACGTTCTCGCTGGCGGTCTTTCCTTACACTTTTGCTTCTATTGCTCTGCTTCAGGCTTTTGGAACAATATGTCTCTTGATTACTTCGATTCATACGATTGTTCAAGTCATCACGCTCCTTGACGGCCTTATCATACGCACACTGAAGCCTGTTCATTGACTCCTGCAATGAGGCTATCGTAGAATTCTGAGAACTTATCGTTTGGCGAAGTGTATCTATCGTCAGCTTAAGGCTACTTATCATAGCCTTTAGATCCGTTATTGTATCAATGAATTCTTGTCTCTCCATATCAGACAATGACATTTTCGCCTTGGATTCTATCTCCAAAGCTTCCATATAATGCGCTTGCATTATCATATTTTCCACTGTCTGATCTTGATTCTTCATAGTACAAATATACTGAAAAATATCGAGAAAACAGAATGATAATACAAATCATTTTGTTGATTATCAGTTAATTAACCTAAATCTTAAGCTCTTTTATTGTTGGGCATTCAAGTAAGGCAACCAGATATTTAAAGTCTAATTCATACACTACTTCATGGTTCTTCATTACCGGCTTCATAAACTTGTACCCTTTCTCATATGTTATGTCGTAAAGAACACGTTTATGATTCTTGTACCTTATGATTTTAAGCATACGACGGTCTTTCGACATAAATATATAGGCATCACCATTGTATGGGTCCAAATCGAGAGCTTGCACTTCTGTAAACAAACGATATTTGCCATATCTCATATTGGTTATACCTTCTATATACCACAATTTGGTTCCTCCATTTATCGCTAGCATAACACCTCCAACTTCCCTACCAAGTCCTTAAGACTTTTATAGTCTAAATTCTTATGTTGAAAATACATGCCAGTGGTTGACCTTATCTGTATTGTAAACAACGGAACTTCTGATTGTATCAAATCTTCATGTTCGAGAACTTGATTATCAATAACGCAAGATTCTGAACTTGAATCCTGAACTTGGAGCGCACCATCCTTATCAACTATATCAACGGCATGAACCTTCACCTTATGACGGTTCTTGTACCACCTCTCAAACTGAGAGTAAACGATACCATTCCTTTGACAGAAAGAAACAATTGATATTCCACTTGTCTTTGACTCCTGGTTGTAAAGTTCAAGTATCCTTTTAAAATCTTCACTGCTTGCCATATTCTTTGTTTTATGTTTTGCAGTGCAAAGGTATTCGATTTCATACTTATATCCACAGAAGCAATTGAGTGCTTACCTATTCTGAATCAATGAACCAACATATCAGCTGAAATCGGAGTGAATTCATCAGCATTTACGTTACGATATCTAACGACTCCATCGCTCCAGTTTGAAGGCCATCCACCTACGATGTGTCCTAAGAACACAACCTTCAACTGATGCAAACCTTTCTGAAGAGCTACACCTCTGTCGCGACGAGAGAAGCGTTTAACTTCGCCGCCGTTATCTATAACCAACTTGCCATCCACCCAAACATTTTCATATTCAGAAGAAAGCACGTAAACACCGTCTTCGGGAACATTGAAATAACCTTCGGCTACTGATGCATACTGCGGAATGCCACGCATAGAATCAGAAGTCTTACGGTAAGATTTCAGTTCTTTCAAATCCTTGATTACCTTAGTTTCGATAGGTTCTTTACCTG
>CAVBFA010000227.1:0-2121 GCA_963594595.1 Oscillibacter sp.
TGTATCTGTGCGATTGTGGACTGATGGGGGCTATGGCTGATACCGCAGCAAAGGATGTGTTGCTTGGCGATAATGTGTTTACGGAATATAAAGGAGCGTTCACCGAACAGTATGTCCTTCAGCAGTTGCTTGCGTCGGGCATTTCCCATATCTATTACTACAGTTCCGATACCTCCCGTATGGAGATGGATTTCCTTGTTCAGCGTGAGGGGGCATTATTGCCTATAGAGGTAAAGGGTGGTACAAGCATCAAGGCCACCTCGTTGCATAACTATCTTATGTCGCATCCTGACATATCAGCTGTCCGCTATTCTATGTTGCCGTATCGGCGACAGGAGAATATCACCAATATGCCGCTATACGGAGCTTTTCTGTAATTCAAATCGCAGGAAATGCCTAGATACAGACGATTGTCCGGATTGAAAAATAAATGATGATTGTCATTGTGCTTTTCCAATGAATTTCTTATATTTGCAGAAGAGTAGGGCAGTCTGCCGCACTCATTGATGAAAAACGAGATTGATGGTCTGCCGGCCATTAGTGATATTATAGTATTAACCGATAACAAAAACGAAAGAATTATGAAAAGACGCGCATTGTTACTGATGATTTTTGCATTCCTGCAAACCTGTGTGGCACTCTCAGCCGAACCGTTCACCAAGAAACAATACGAAGAGATGGTGAGACAGTTCAACGACCACCAGCAATCCAACGTCAGGCAACCCTTCGACAAGTGGACCACGCTGCCGCTGATAAACAAGCCGGAGGGGCTCGAAGTGGTTTTCCTCGCTTCGGAGAATGAGGCTACGGGAGGCTTTTTCTTCGTAGACAGTACCGACGGCAAGGTGAAGACAATCACGACATACACCTCACCAATGAAGTTCGCTTTCTATTCCATGTCGATAGAGGGAGGCAAGATAGGACTGACGGCGTTGGCAGGAGGACCGTGTGTCTCTTATTGGACATATTCCGTGTTCCCCGACAAGGCGGATTATTATGTCTTCGTGAATGAATGCTATGGAGAAGTGGCGGAGGCAACAAGTACTACTACCGACAAGCTCGACCCGGAGATTGCCAAGATTACAGTGAAGCAATTCATGATGGAGCATGACCCGGTGGGGGAGTGGCATAAGCTGCGCCGCTGATGATACAGTTGGCATATAAACCCAAAGCGGCCTAATGAGCAATTCGGGATAAAAGTCAAAATCCAAGCAAATACTAATGACTGATTCGGGCTAAAATCCAAGCAGACCCTAATGACCGATATCCCAGCAACCTCTAATGACCGATATCCCAGACAAACCCTAATGACCGGTGTCGGATAAGAAACCGCCCCATCGTCGTTGGTCTCCCAACGAGTGACGGGGCGGTTGACAATTCATTAGCGAGTTGTTCAGGATAATCCTGTATGCGCTATATACATTTATATAAAGTGCGACAAGATTTCAGAACCTCACTTTCTAAGAACATGATTTATGTTTGAAAATATGTTGCTCCTTGTAAGCCGGATTACAGGTTGTTGGCAACTTCAAGTATGTTCTTGATACACGTTGTGTTGCGGTTGTCTTCCAACCATACCCTACCGTTCTTCTTGTCAAACTTCTTCACGGTAAACTTATCCTCATAAGAATCTACGTATACGCCGAACACCTTGTCTCCAGGTTTGAACGAAGGTTTCAGACTGATGAGCTTACAGTCGCTGCGTTTGGCAACGTAGATGTGGCCAGCAAAACCGGAGATGAGCACCTTGTCATCGGTAAGCGAGATGATGTATCCCGCCTTCTTCTGTCCATCCTCTTCGTATGCCACCTGCATGCCAGGAGCCCATTCGCCTTCTTTCAACACTCTGAATGTGCCGGGCTTGATCTTCTCGTCCTCTTTGAATTTCTTCACCTCTCCGTCCTTTATAGACCAAGACAAGTCGAGGTAAGACACCGTTGGAGCCTTAGGGTCGGAGGCATCGGTCACGATGGCACGCTTCAGACCAGATCCCGACTGCCACCATGTGAGCAGGATGTCGCCCACCTTTGCCGTGGCGTCTGATGGCAGAGGTATAATCAGGGCATTAGGCACATCATATTCTTTGCCGATGTGCTCCACCTTTGTGCTGCCCACTCCAGG
>CAVBFA010000227.1:2176-4004 GCA_963594595.1 Oscillibacter sp.
CTATAGAATACGTAGGTCTTTTTAGAAAGCTCCTTGCCTTCTTTCAGATACTCTTGATAGTAAGACGGCGTAAGAACGGTCTGTCCCTTCTCCACGTCAACCTTCACGTCTCTCGGAAAATCCCATGGCCATGGGTCCACGTTGTCAGCCTTTGCCTTGTCACCTTCATTCACTTCTGTAGAGTCAGCGTCAGGATTCGGTCCGTCCACTTTCTTGTTTCCACAGCTCATTGTCGTCAGAAACGCTCCCACAAAAAGCGAAGCAATAATGATATTCTTCTTCATAGTCTTATTTTTTTAAGTTGTTGTTATAGTTTTCTTGGTCACTTCCAGGGGTCTTTGTCTGCCGGAGTGCGTATGTCGGTGAGGGCAATCATCACGTTGGTCACAAACCATCTGCCCGTAGACTCCTTGTATCTCATCGTGATAGGAGCCGGCGAGTCAGCGCCACCGCTGTGCAGATACACCTTTGCCCATTTGTAGCCGCCGTCCTCGCTGAACGAGTTCTTGTCAGAAGTCACCTTGATGGTGTACGGCATTGTCGGTGTGTAGCTGTTGGCAGGTGTCGCACCGTCGAAGAAGGCGTAAGTGATATAACTCTTGTTGTCCTTCGATTTCAGCAACCTCCTGTTCACGAGCTCCTTCTGCGACTGCGACCACTGTGTCGGACCGTTCAGGTATTCCAGCATCTCCCATGTGGCGTTGAGGTCGTTGTTGATGTTACACAGGGCAGCCACACACAGGGCAGCCGTCTTGTGAGGAGTGTTGAGCGACGCCTCGGGCAGAGCTTTCATTTCCGCCAGGTTCTTTGGCAGGGCGTTGAAAGTGAAGGTCTCTGTGCGCGGTGTGGTGTCCACTTCTCCCGGTGTGCCGTCGAGGTTCGCTCCCGGGTCGTTTGCCGATGAACCGCCATTGTTCGTTCCGCCCGTGTTTCCACCATTGTTTGTTCCGCCCGTGTTTGTTCCGCTGTTAGGCTTGTCTGTTCCGTCATCATCCTTTGAGCATGATGTGAGACTGAGCGATAGTAAGGCTAATGCCATTAGAAAAAACTTTCTCATAATTGTCAATCCGTTTTTAGTTGTTCATGTTGAGCATGTAGCAGGAGCAAGGATCCGTGGGAGTCTTGATGTCAAACTTATATACTATATTTATTCTTAAACCTTTTATCCTTTACTCTTTTCTTCTTTGGATCCCGTGGATCCCTGCTCCTTTGTCCCCAAAGCCTGTTTGGGTTTATACATGCGTCCTTATTAATTTTTAGTATTGATTCCTTTTTATGCCATTCTATAATCAGCCAGCCGATTGGCTTCGCTGCATTAGTTGCGTTTCGTATTCAATTTCTCTGCAATCAGCTTCTTGCCCTTCGCAGAGAAGGCGAATATCACGGCTCCCACTATTGCCAGGAGCAGTATTCCTGTGAGCGGACGATAGAACAGCCATGCCAGTGCGATGATTGTTACAGACCATGCAAAGCCCAATACGCCGCAGATGAGCGATACTCCTAATGCGAAGATGTTTGCCACGAAAGGTATCACCTTCAGCAGAGTCTCTGCGATGCCCAGTATGCCGCGCAGACCGGAGATTACGAGGAGCACGCCGATTACGCGGAGCACCCAACTCAGCATGTTGTTGCCCTCGTGCTGCTCGGTGAACATCTGGTCGGCAGTCTGCACACCCTGTCTGATTACCGACAGCTGCTTGCCGTTCTTTGCCGTATAGTCAGAGAATGTGTTGCCGTTCACCACGGCGATGATCGACACGTCATCCGGATCACACTGCTTGTAAGTCACTCTCACGTCGCCGATTTCGGGAGTTGCCGAGTTCATGCC
>CAVBFA010000228.1:0-3982 GCA_963594595.1 Oscillibacter sp.
GGAAATCAACAGTCAGATTCGCTCGCCATGGTTCAAGCAGTTCCGAAAGGATTGTGTCCTTTCTGAGTTTTACGGCTTCTCCATCATGCAGTTCTGGCGCGATGATGATGGCTTCATACGCTATGATCTCATCAACCGTAAACACTATGACCCTATACACCGGCGCATTCTTAAGTACCAGGGGGAGATAGATGGTATACCGGTTGAGCAGTTTCCCAATATGCTCTTTGTCGGAAAGGAGCGTGAGCTCGGAATTTTTGCCGAACTCCTGCCTGCCGTCCTTTACAAGCGTGGCGACATGGCTGATTGGGCACGCTTCTGCAATATTTTCGGTATGCCTATCCGTGAGTACACCTATGATGCTGGCGACGAGCAGGCACGTCGCCGACTGGTCGCAGAAGCGCGCTCGCAGGGTGCCAATGCGGTCTACATACACCCAAAGGATTCCGAACTTACGCTCATCGAAGCGGCCAACAAGTCGGGCTCGTCAGAGCTTTACAAAACATTTGCCGAATATTGGGACTCCAAAATTTCAATCCGTGTGCTCGGCAATACACTCACAACCGATGCCAAAGAAACAGGAACACAAGCGCTTGGTGAGGTGCACAAGGAGGAAGAGGACGAAATGAACGCCGATGACCGCGATTTCATTCTCGACATTCTCAACTACGACATGCGGCAGATCTTCGCCGACCTCGGGTTCAATGTCGAGGGTGGCGAGTTCGTCTATGCCAAAAAGGACAAAATCAATCCTTCGCAGCAAATCGACATCGTGCAGAAGCTATCTTCCATGGGACTCCCCATCGACGATGACTATCTCTACGAAACGTTCTGTATTGCCAAGCCCGACAACTACGACGAGCTCAAGGCGCAGAAGGAGGCGGAGAGGGCCGCAATGCGCAATGCGCTCAACGCTCCAGACGATGATGGGCACAACCATAAGGAGGACAACAAAAAAGACGGCTCAAACACCGTTCAAAAAACGATAAAAAACCATTTGAGAGGTTTTTTCGGGCTCGCCCCGTTGTCAGGGGCGGATTCCGACTTCTGATCGACAGGCTCTATTACGACGGCTCATGTGCCTGTTGCTCGGGACATTTCCACAATGTCGAGCCCTCGTTCACGTTCTCCACCGATGTGCTGCAGCAGTATCTCCGTGCCATATACAACGGCTTCGACACCTCCCGTGCCGTCGAGCCTACAATGTGGCGCGAGGTGCTGCGCGTTCTCAACGAGGCCACGGTCTCGGGCTTGCTGCAGAGCAGTGCGCCTACACATCGTGACAGCTTCCTCGCCGCCCTCCGTCATTCCAACGAGGTCTTTGCTGCCTTCAAGGTGCATTCCATGTCCGAGCGCATGGCGGCACGCCTCCTCAATCCCGACGGCACGTTAAAACCCTTCCGCCAGTGGGCTGACGATGTAAAAAGTATATCTTCCCACTATGTCGGCGCGTGGCTGCGCACCGAGTACGACACGGCTCTCATACGTGCCCATAATGCAGCCGACTGGCAGCAGTTCATCCGCGATGCTGATGTTATGCCCAACCTCCGTTGGATGCCAACCACATCGCCAAAGCCCGAGAGCAGCCACCGCGCCTTCTGGGAGCGAAAGCTCACGCTGCCCGTCTCCGACCCGTTTTGGAACGAGCACCACCCGGGCGACCGCTGGAACTGCAAGTGCTCACTCGAACAGACCGATGACCCTGCCACGCCCGAGCTGAAGGCAGAGTTCTCTGGCGAGGCTCCGCAGCCGGGACTCACCAACAACCCGGGCAAGGACGGACACACCTTCTCGCAAGACCATCCGTATTTTCCGAAGTCGTGCGCGACATGTGGCTTCTACAAACCGAGCTTAAAGGACAGGCTGCACAACGTGTTCAAAAATAGGGTGAAAGATTGCTACAACTGCCCATATATGAATGGGTGTTTAGACAAAATCAAACGGTCAAAAATCCAACCTCCAAAAGTTGAGGAATATAAGGTAGAACACAATGGGCACGTCCTTATAAGTCCTCATCATGGGGCAAATGAAGTGGATGACAATAAACGTTTGGCTGCATTCGTTGCTGACAAACTCAAAACGAATGTTTATCTGTTGCCGAGATTAGACCCGTCTAATCCCACAGAAAGCCAGTTACGGTCAACATTACTTCCTTCAGGGGTTTTCGACAAAAAGAATCCTGATTTCTTAATCAACGGCAAGTTGTTCGATGGCAAGTGTATGTATGATTTGGATAGAAGGGCAAATCTGAAACAACAGAAAAATGCAATTGAAAACCATATCAAAAAGGCCAAGAAACAAGCAGACAACATCATTTTGGAAATGCCATCGTTCATGGATAGAAGAAACGCGGAAAATACGATACGGAACTATCTTAACCGCTCAAAGACAAAGCGTGTTATCATGGCGAGGTATGGCAACAAATTGTTGATTTTCAAAAATTAAAAAAGGGGCGGTTAAGCCCCTGTAAAGTCAGACAAGCTGACAGTGAGGTTCCGGAGACGACTAAGCGGCTCTCCAGTACCATCGCAAAGGTAACAATAATAATTTAATAAACAAGCGTTATGAACAAAATTTTCAATTTTCTCGCGGTTTCTAACCGCTACAAGCATCTCATCGGTGGTTTCATCGTCGCCGCTCTCGCAGGTTCTTTCTATGCTGCTGTCTATGTCGCAGTTATTGCCGCATCGTGTCTCGAACTCAAAGACCGACTCTATGGCAACTCATGGGACTGGCTCGACTGGCTCTGCACTCTCCTCGGTGGCGTCATTGCTGCCATAGTGTTTTACATTCTCATTTTCTGACCATGGACGCAAAAGAAATCCAAAAACGCATCGTCCGCCTCAAGGACGACATCGAGCGCGAAGTCCGCGACCGACTGCCGCGCAAGGTGGGCATCGTAGCCGTCAATCATTTCAAGCAAAACTTCCGCGATGCTGGCTGGCGTGACGACGGGCTACACCCATGGAAAACTACGCGACGACAACGTGAAGGCGGTCCCGATGCCAAGTACACGCCGCTCACTTCGCGCCGTGACCACCTCATGCGCTCCATTCAGTACTCCTCACAGCCCGGACAGGTCACGGTCACAAACCCTGTGCCCTATGCTGCCATACACAACAATGGCGGCACCATCAACACACACCCGTCTGTCACAAAGCGCATGCGGCGCTTCGCATGGGCCAAGGTCTATGCTCTCGCAGGTGTCAAGGGCAAGGGCAAGCTGCCAAAACAGCTCCCGGCTGCAGCCGCCAAGTGGCGCGCACTCGCACTCACCAAGAAGTCCAAACTGAACATCACTGCACGCATCCCGCAGCGTCAGTTCATGGGAGACAGCCGTGAGTTGAAACAGAAAATTAACACGATTATCAACGACTCTATTAAACGCATAGAAAATGGAATACTTAATATCTGAACTCATACCCCTTATTGCTACGTCCATTCCTGCGCTCTCGCTTGTTGACGAGGACTACGGCCAACTCGAAAACATCGACGACACCGACGATGAACGCCAGATGTACCCCATCACATTCCCGTGCGTCCTCATCGATGCCCCTGAAACTGAATGGTCCAATCTCGCATCAGGCATTCAAAAGGGGGTCTGTACATTACGCATACGTCTCTGCATCGACTGCTACGATGACACGCACTATGGCTCTGACACCACCGAACGCATCAATGAGCGCAACGCTCTGCGACATGAGTTGCATACCGTCCTGCAGAACTTTCGTCCTGCAGACGATGGCGCTCTCGTACGCACAGCCTCACGCTTCTACACGTTTAACCACGGAATAAAGGTTTATGAAATGTCTTACAAGACAACGGTATCAGAGTCCGTTGTCACGGAAAAAGTGAAAGTTGCCGCGCGTCGCATTTCGCTTTCGGTGATACGCGAAAACCGCTGAAACCAACGGCTGGAAGCTCCGCACCGTCCACCTTCTCGCCTTCGCGTATCATCTTGCGGATTATCTGCATAATGCGG
>CAVBFA010000229.1:0-1950 GCA_963594595.1 Oscillibacter sp.
CTGTGATAGTGTCTGCATACATGATGACTTTGCCATTAACATTTCGTGCTGCACGACCCGCTGTCTGTGTCAACGAGCGATGAGAACGCAGGAACCCTTCTTTGTCAGCATCGAGAATGGCAACCAATGACACTTCCGGCAGATCCAGTCCTTCGCGCAAAAGGTTTACACCAACCAGGACGTCGAAGAGACCTGCCCGCAAATCATTCATTATCTTCACACGGTCAAGAGTTGCCACGTCGCTGTGTATATAATTCGCCCTCACTTCATGGTTCAAAAGATATTCAGTCAGCTCTTCCGCCATACGTTTTGTCAGAGTGGTCACCAGCACACGCTCATCTTTTTCGCAACGTATCAGTATTTCGTTCATCAGGTCGTCAATCTGATTCTCGCTTGGTCTCACTTCAATCTCCGGATCCAACAGTCCTGTAGGGCGTATTACCTGTTCCACCACAACACCTTCCGCTTCCTGCAGTTCAAAGTCAGCGGGAGTGGCAGATACGTAAATCACCTGATTGGTCATTTCTTGAAATTCCTCAAACTTCAGAGGACGGTTGTCGAATGCGGCAGGTAGTCTGAAGCCAAACTCCACGAGATTCTGCTTGCGTGCCCTGTCGCCACCATACATCGCTCTTATTTGAGGCACGCTGACGTGGCTTTCGTCAATGACCATGAGATAATCTTTGGGGAAGAAGTCCAAAAGACAATAAGGCTTGTCGCCTGCCGAACGTCCGTCAAAATACCTTGAATAATTCTCTATTCCCGAACAATGTCCAAGCTCTTTTATCATCTCAATATCATATTCTACACGCTCTTTAATTCGCTGTGCCTTAATATGGTCGCCGATTTCGTTAAAGAATTCAATGCGCTCGTCAAGATCTTTGGATATTTCGCTGATGGCTTCCTGCGTCTGTTCCTTTGAAGTAATGAACAGATTGGCAGGGTATATCTGATATTCGTTGAATGATGCAAGTTTGTGGAACGTTACAGAGTCGACTTCCTCGATGGAATCGATTTCGTCATCCCAGAACGAAACGCGCAACACGTTGTCGCTATATGCCATGAATATATCCACAGTGTCGCCCTTAACCCTGAAATTTCCACGCTGCAGATCCAGATCGTTCCTTACATAGAGCGAGTCTACCAGACGGCGAAGGAACATGTTGCGCGAAAGAACCTGTCCTCGTTTGACCGTTATCACGCTTTGTGCCATGGCTGCAGGACCAGCCATACCGTAAATGCATGAAACAGAAGACACAACAATGACATCCTTTCTTCCAGAGAGCAGCGCAGACACGGCAGATAGCCTCAGCTTGTCTATCTCTTCGTTGATGGCAAGGTCTTTCTCTATATATGTATCTGTCTGCGGAAGATATGCTTCAGGCTGGTAATAATCATAATATGAAACATAATATTCCACTGCATTTTCCGGGAAGAATCCTTTCATCTCTTCATACAGCTGTGCAGCCAAAGTCTTGTTATGGCTCAGCACAAGGGTAGGGCGGTTCACGTTGGCAATGACGTTTGCTACTGTAAATGTCTTTCCCGAACCCGTTACGCCAAGCAGCACTTGCGCCTTGTCTCCATTATTCAATCCGTCGGTGAGCTGGCGTATTGCTTCAGGCTGGTCGCCCGTTGGCTGGTATTTAGAAGTGAGAGTGAATTTATCCATCGTTAATGATTCTTCCTTAATTTGTTAAGCATGACTTCAAAAGGCGAAGAACATGTCCGAATTGCAAAAGTACTCATTTTATCATAAGCCACAAAGGAGATGGAGAATTAACTTGTTGGGAATATCAAGAAAAAGCAGTATTCGCAGTTGCAACTTGCCGCTTCCATGGTTGTATTCCTATAGTTCTTGCCATGCAAACAAGTGCTTTCTTGTCCATAAGTCCTATGATCGCAAATGGCCTCATAGCATTGTGTTTTATTCGTATTAGGGTATAAAGC
>CAVBFA010000229.1:1960-3973 GCA_963594595.1 Oscillibacter sp.
GTATAAAGCCAAGCAAAACCAACTCTTCTGAAAAACAAAATCCAAGCAAGCGCTAATGACCGATTTGTGTTTAAGGAATGGTAAAAAATCGAATAAACGACTAAAAATACGGATATTTCAGGTAAATCGAAAGCTAATATTTTGAAGTATAAATTATTATGTGTATTTTTGCAACTCGAATTAATTTGCTTATATGAAAAAGATAATCGTCGTAATGGCTGGAGCGATGCTCCTTTTCACGAGTTGCGTGAACCAATTCAACCAGATATATAAGTCGACAGACAACGATTTGAAATACGAGTATGCCAAGGAGTGCTATGCTCGTGGCAAATATGTCAAGGCCACGACACTTCTGAGGGAGCTTGTGACAATACAAAAGGGCACAGACAATGCTGAAGAGTCTCTCTTTATGTTGGCAATGGCTGAGTTCAAGGACAAAAACTATGAAACAGCAGCTGAATATTTCAAGAAGTATTACAAGTCGTATCCAAAGGGCATTTATGCCGAGCTTGCTTCTTACTACATCGGCGAAAGTCTGTATATGTGCACTCCTGAACCTCGTCTTGACCAGTCTCAGACGGTGTCAGCCATATCAGCCTTTCAGGATTATATGGATTTGTTTCAGGATGCCAGGATGAAAGACAAGGCACAAACCAGACTTTTCCAGTTGCAGGATAAATTGGTAAAGAAAGAACTATATTCCGCCCAACTGTATTATAATCTCGGAACATACTTCGGCAACTGCACTAACGGAGGAAGCAATTATCAGGCATGTATCATCACAGCCCAGAATGCGCTGAACGACTATCCGTATAGCGAACTGAGAGAAGACTTCGCATTGCTCATCGTAAAGAGCAAGTTTGAACTGGCAGAACAGAGCGTAGAGTCAAAACGCATCGACCGCTATAGAGACGCAGAGGATGAATGCTATGGATTCATTAACGAATATCCAGACTCCAGGAGCCGCAGCCTGGCAGAGAAATACATCAATATCTGCAAGAAATACGTTAAAGACTAACAATAGGTACAGCCATTCCAGGCGAGTGGTCTTGCCATCTTGAGAATAAAAACAGAAAACAATAATAATAATTTTAAAGAATGGATTACAAAAAGTCAAAAGCACCGGTAAATACCGTTACGCGCAATATTATGGATCTTTGCGATGAGACCGATAATATTTACGAGAGTGTAGCCATCATCGGCAAACGTGCCAACCAGATTTCAATTGAGATCAAGCAGGATCTCAGCAAGAAGCTGGCAGAGTTTGCTTCCTACAATGACAGCCTCGAGGAAGTATTCGAGAACCGTGAGCAGATTGAGATTTCCCGTTACTACGAGAAACTTCCAAAGCCAACATTGCTTGCCACCCAGGAATTCGTTGAGGGAAAGATTTATTGGCGCGACCCATCAAAAGACAACAACTAAATATGATACAGCGCAAACAGTCCGTTTTCCTCTTGGTGGCGGCTATTCTGACGATTGTATGCTTGTGTCTTCCAATAGGAGTCTTTCATCCCAAGAATCTTGGAGTGGATACGGCAATGTATAATCTGTGGGTTCAATACGGCAACGGCAACGTCAGCTATACAGTTTGTCCTCTCTTCTGCATATTGCTTCTGGCTACTGTTACAAGCTTCTTCACGATATTCAAGTTTAACAACAGAAAATTGCAGATCAAGCTTTGCGGATGGAACAATTTGCTCATTGCCGTATGGTATATAGCGTATGCCGTTTTCGCATGGATGTTCAAAGGGGAGTTGGATGCAGATTTCAAAATAGGTTTCGTATCAGTACTGCCATTGGTTTCAATGATATTGATATTCATGGCCCGCAAAGCCATAAAGGCAGACGAGGCTTTAATCCGTGCAGCCGACAGAATAAGATAAGAATCTTATATAATGACATGGAATGATGTTGACGGCCTATCTTAAGCAAGAATTATCATTCCTGTTGTGTAAACATAGTTAAAGGGAGTCATATCAATAATCTTCTTTGATATGACTCCCTTTATAT
>CAVBFA010000230.1:0-3968 GCA_963594595.1 Oscillibacter sp.
TTAGGGCTTGCTTGGATTTTGGTATTTTAGAAGAGTGGATTTTGTTTGGCTTTTATAAAAGCTGGCTGTTGCGAATTAAAAACAGGCAAATGACGCCTTATAAAAAACAAAAGACTGCTAGCAGTATTAAAATGCTACATTGAACGGCCTAATGACCGTTTGGGTTTAACTGAATCTCCTGATAGCCAACGAGTTGGTCAGTCCTGTCGCCTTGTCCTCTGTAATACACCAATGCCTGGTATTTGTTTTCCGTCTGATAGAAGTTCCCCTCGGATGGGGAGGTCTTCATGGTGGCGTCGCTGCCTGCCATCAGGTATTGGTATGAGTAGTAGCCCTGCTTCAGCAGGATGGCAGCCTCGTAGCGGTGTTTCTCCTCGTTGTATTCCATCTTGTATTCGGGCAGGAACCTGTCGTATGTCCATTCGCCGTTCAGATAGATGTCGCCGGGGTATCTTTGCTTGCTGTCGAGCGTGAAGTGCACGTACATGTAGTCGCACGTGTTCTCGTTCTCTATATTGTCGCTGTTTCGGATATAGAAAGCTCCGTTGGCGTCTTCGTCGTAGAGATAGTTCGGCCTCGGCACGTCGGCAAACACGTGAGCGTGGTAGTTCTCCCCGTCCCACGATATCTCGTCTATCCCCATCGTGGCGTGAGATGTGGCGAGGGTTTCAAACTTGTGGTATTCGTTTCCCGCCTCGAAGATCAGCTCCCTGTTGTGTTTCCATTCCAGTCCGCTTGGCGTCTTGTATTGCGGCAGGGCGTTGCGCCTGGCGTTGTCCCATCTCCTGTTCTGCATCACCACGGTCTTTATCTGCGTCTCCGGGTCGGCCACTCTCAGTGCGTTGTACGACAGCTTCATGGAGATCTGCTGGTGGGCGAGGTTGGTGTCGATGTCGGTATTTGTTGTGGCGCCCATGGATATCCCCGCCTTCGGGTCTACCACCATGAAGCATGCCGTGAGCACCTCTTCGCCCGTGTCTCCGTCTGCCACCGTGACCCTGTAGTTTCCGCTGAGCTTCAGTCTGCATTTCTCGTTGGGTATGGAGAATGCGTAGTGGGTGTAGTCCACGTTTGTGTTTATTGATTCCGTGATGTCGTCAATCGTGTTGTCTTCGGCAAATCCCTCTATGTAGTCGCTTGCGAAGAGCTGCTCCGACGGCGACCAGTCGGCTTCACAATGTGTGATGCTGTAGGTATAGCGGTGGTAGGTGTGTGTCAGGTCGTCGAAGGAAATGTTGATCCTGTTCTGGCTTGGGTTGTCAGAACGGAGTTTCATTATCGGGAGCGCGAGCCATTTGTCGCCGCACACCACTTGCAGCGTCTTTATCCCAGTCTTGTGAATCTCGTTGTATTGTGCGCGTGAGACCAGGCTGAGGGCGAGGAGCGGGATAAGAAGGATTGTTCTTTTCATAATTTCTTTGTTCTTTATAGAGCAGGCGGGCCGTTCCGATGTGGAGATAGAAATCTTGACAGAAAGCCTGGATGCTGTCAGCGGTTTAGCAGCTGCTCAATCACTTCCGGGTAGTGTTCGTATTCCAGTGCGTGCACCTTCCGTGCGATGTCGTCGGCGGAGTCATCTGGCGAGAGTGGGGTGGTGTACTGTTTCAGTATCTGTCCCTTGTCGTATTCGTTGTTCACCAGGTGGATAGTTATTCCGCTTTCCTTTTCGCCGTTTTCCTTCCCCGCCTTGTGCACGTTGTCGCCATACATGCCCTTGCCTCCGTATTTCGGCAGCAGCGACGGGTGTATGTTCACTATCCTGTCCTTGTAAGCCTCCGTGAGATAGTCGGGCAGGAGGAGCATGAATCCTGCGAGAATTATGTGGGAGATATGGTGGCTTGCCAGCAGGGGCAGCACCCTGGAGCTGTCTTTGAATCCCTCTCTGTTCACTATTTCCACGGGCACTCCGAATTTCTCCGCCCTCTTTATCACCTGTGCGCTCTTGTTGTTGCACACCACGAGAGCCACGGAAACGGTCTCCGAGTTCTCGAAGTATCTGATTATGTTCTCGCAGTTTGTTCCGTTGCCGGATGCGAATATGGCTATGTTCTTCATATTGGGTAAATGTTATTATGATTATATTATGTTTCGTTTTGGCTGGGCAACCATCCTCGCGGTCGTCCTGCCGTTTGTTTCATTGCAGCCTGCCCTTGCGGGCGGTTGCGCTTCAGTCGTCCATGGCGTCGTCGTCGTATTCGTCGAACCCGAACATGGCAGGCTCTATGAAGGCGTCGAGACTGCGACGGTCTTTCTTTGTGGGGCGTCCCGTGCCACGTGCTCTGTCCACGAATCCGCTTATCCTGCTCATTTCCAGTATCTCATACTGTTTCGGGTCGGTCACGTTCTCGTAGATGCCCTGTATGAGTTTCGCACCCACACGCTTTTCAATACATTGAAGTATTTTGAACGAATAGGTTATCGGCGGTTTTTTCACGCTCACCGTCTCTCCGCATTTCACGATGTGAGAAGGCTTCACGTTGGTTCCGTTTATCGTGACGCGGCTGTTCTTGCAGGCGTCGGCAGCCAGCGACCTGGTCTTGAATATCCTTGCCGCCCACAGCCATTTGTCTATTCTCGCAGACTCTTGCATGTTTCCTTATTTCTTGTGGTTAAACTGGTTCATCGTTATGTCAATGCCGGCAAGTGCGAAGCTCTTTATTATCTCGCACGAAGTCTTTATCGCCGGCTTGAGGGTTTCCATTTCCTCAGAGTCGTATCTGCCGAGCACCCATTCCACCTGCATCCCCCTGGGGAAGTCGTTGCCTATTCCCACTCTGAGTCGTGCGTATTTCTGAGTGCCCATCACCGACTGTATGTTTCCCAGTCCGTTGTGTCCGCCGTTGCTTCCGCTGCCTTTCAGCCTGAGGGCTCCCAGCGGCAGGGACAGGTCGTCCACCACCACGAGCAGATGCTCCATCGGGATGTTCTCCTTGTTCATCCAGTATCTCACGGCGTTGCCGCTGAGGTTCATGAATGTGGTAGGCTTCAGCAGGAAGAGTTTTCTGCCCTTCACCGAAGTCTCAGCCACGAATCCGTATCTCTTGTCGCTGAAAGAGACTCCCGCCTCCTCAGCCATGGCGTCTGCCACCATGAATCCCGTGTTGTGTCGTGTTCCCGAATATTCGCTGCCGGGGTTTCCCAATCCTACAATCAAGAATTTTTCCATTACGTATTGTTTTAAACCCCAAACGGTCATTATGCCGTTCAGTGTAATATTTCATAACTGCTTGCAGTCTTTTGCTTTTATCAAAATCCAAGCAAGCCCTAATGACCGATTTGGGTTAAATCTAAAAAAGGTGATTCCAAATTAAAATTCAGAACCACCCCGTGATAAATTTCTTTTCTTGCGAAATCTATGGCATTATGCCTCAGCCTGGCTTGCAGCGATAGACTTACGTGTAGCCTTGATTGAGCAAACCACAACGTTCTTGCTTGTTGCCATCTCAAGACCCTCGAAGTGCAGGTCGCCAACCTTGATGCTCTTGCCGATAGTCATGGCAGTAACATCGATGTCGAGATGCTCAGGGATAGCCTGGTATTTCGCTGTAACGTCGATCTTGCGGATAGAGAGGTTCATACGGCCACCATCGCGCACACCCTGTGCCAGACCATTGAGCTTGACAGGGATGCCCACTGTGATAGGCTTCTGGTCGTTAACCTCGTAGAAGTCAACGTGAAGGAGGGCGTCTGTTACCGGATGGAACTGAAGCTCCTTGAGAATCGCTGTGCGCTCCTCGCCGTCGATGACGAGCTTGATAACGTAGATGTGTGGAGTGTAGACGATCTTTCTCAACTCGCTCATAGGACAAGCGATTGACAATGCCTCAGGAGCGCCGTCAGCGTTCTTTGCCTCACCGTAGAGGTTGCATGGAATCAGACCTTCCTTACGCATAGCCTTGGCTGCCTTCTTGCCCAAACCAGTTCTCTTCTGGCCTTTTACTTCAATTTCTTTCATAATTGTGTTACTC
>CAVBFA010000231.1:0-2340 GCA_963594595.1 Oscillibacter sp.
CACAACACATAGCCGAAGCCATTGGTTACCGCAATCTGGACCGCGGCGACTGGGCAGAGCGCAGAATATACTAACAGACAATCCGTCCTCAAGCAATACCTCATCAAGGGATACGTCATCAATCAGCAGATAAAGCTCGACCGATATAACGAGCTTAAGGACGTGGTGCGGTTCCGCCGAATACAATATTTGCATTTCTAATGCTCAATACTGCCAGCTGAGCGCACAACAAAATCTTTGGTGCGAAATTCTTGAGTTTTGAGCGCTTGGAGACAACGTATTTATACACAGTGGGTTATGCGGTTTTTTGACGAAACGTTATGAAATCAGACCCTCAAACAAGCCGTTTTTTTCTGTCATAGAGCCACTTTTACACTCCAATAGCGCCACTTTTATCATGCAACAAAGCCTCTTTTACACTCTGATAGTGGCACTATCGGACTGTAAAAGAGGCTTTTTCGTTAAGCGTGGGAGCTGTTTGCACATCAGAACACCGTAAACTCAGCAAAATAAAACTCTATAATCAATTTTTATTTTGTAACAGGTTTTTACTGTTCAGACAATATTTGCATTGGCAGACATGATGATATAATATGGCTTCTACTATCCTTTTCTGCCGAAATCCGCCGGCACTTCTCCCCACTTTCTTGTCTCCCACTTCACGATGTGGTTCTTTATTTGGTGCGTGCGGAGCCAGTTCTCGGCGCGTGCTATTATCTGATAGAGCTGTTCGGTCTGCGGTGTGCGCAGCAGCTTGGTCTTGCATTGTCGCTTCTGCACCCATAGTATGGCGTTGTGCGAGTCGGAATAAATGGTCTTGCCGGTGACGCCTTGGCGGTCAAGCAGGGCGAGGGCGTGAACTATGGCGAGAAATTCCCCTATGTTGTTGGTGCCGTGGAGGGGGCCGAAATGGAAGACCTGCGCTCCGGTGGCAAGGTCGATGGCCTGATATTCCATCGGTCCGGGATTGCCGGAGCAGGCGGCGTCCACCGCCCATGCGTTGGCTGTCACCTCCATCGGAAGCGGCAGCACGGTGTCGTGGCGATAGTCAGGGGGATTGATGATATTGTCTGTCATGCGATTTCTTTATGTTATATACGTCAGCAAACCAACGTCATGATGATGATTTGCGCTATTACCACACGGATGAACATGCCGAGCGGATAAACTGATGTGTAAGCCACGGCGGCGCGGTCGCCCTTGATGGTCTCATTGGCATAGCTGAGCGCCATAGGATTGGCCATGGCACCGCAGAGCAATCCGCAGATGGTTCCGAAGTCGAACTTCTTGGTCTTCAATGCCACGGCACCGATGATAAGCAGCGGCAGCATGGTAAGCACCAGACCGATGCCCACCCACATGAGTCCTTCGGGACGTACCACGGTGGAGAGGAAGTCCTTACCGGCTGAGAGACCGAGGCAGGCAAGATAGAGCGAAAGTCCGAGCTTGCGAAGCATCAGCGATGCGGAACGCGTGGTATAGGTGATGATGCGCAGACGCGAACCGAGAGCGCCGACGATGATACCCATGATGATAGGACCTCCAGCGATGCCGAGCTTCACCGGCGAACTCATTCCCGGCAGGCTGATTGGTATCATTCCGAGAGCCAGACCCATGAGCAGTCCGAAGAAGATGGCGCCGAGGTTAGGCTCGTTCAGTCTGCCCATAGCATTGCCGAGGAACGCCTCTGCATGGTCGATGTCCTCTGGTGTGCCCACCACGGTAAGGCGGTCGCCGTACTGGAGGTGGAGCGAGTCGGTGGCAAGGAGCTTGATGTCGCCTCGCATTATGCGGCTTACATTTACGCCGTAGGTCTCGCGCATGTGCAGCGAGCCGAGCGTCTTCGAGTTGAGCTTGGTGCGTGTCATGACGATGACGCGGCTCTCGACGGTGGAGTCGATGGCGTTCCAGTCAATCTTGTCGCGGTTCCAGTCCTTCTCGACGTGTTTTCCGAAGAGGATGTCCATTACCGGCACCTCGTCACGTGTGGTGACTACGAGGATGTTGTCGTTCTCCATCATGACGGTCTGCGCCATCGGCACGATAACCTTGCCGTTTCGCCAGATGCGCGAGATGATGAAGTGGCGCTGTGATGTCTGTGCTATTTCGGCGATGGTAAGTCCCACAATGGCAGGATTTATCACCACGAACTGTCCGATATACGTATTGTCCTCGTCGCTGTGGCTGTGCGGAATGAGGTCTTCGGGCTTCACAAGGGTCTTGCGAAGCAGAATCATTGCGAAGATGACGCCCACGACACCGAGCGGATAAGTGACAGCACAGCCGAGTGCGGCTCCGCTGCTCGATACGTGTGCGGAGATAAGAGCCTGCTGTGCGGCA
>CAVBFA010000231.1:2350-2721 GCA_963594595.1 Oscillibacter sp.
CCGCAGAGGATGCCGACCATATCGGGGATGGTTATGCCCGTAACAAGACAAAGCATCAGAGCCATAACCGTTCCGAGGAGGATGATGGCGAAGCCCCATAGGTTGAGCGCTATGCCCTCATCGCGCATCAGTCCCACGAAGTTGGGTCCGACGTGCAGTCCGAGTGCATACACGAAAATGGATAGTCCGAATGTTTCGGCGAAGCTTGTCATCCCGGGGTCGGCTTCGAGGTGGAAACTACCAGCGACGATGCCCATGAAGAAGACGAAGGCCACACCAAGCGAAATACCTTTTATTCGAACTTTTCCCATGAAGACACCTATCGAAACAATCAACGAAAGGAGGAAACAAGTCTGCACGGGGGTGTGATC
>CAVBFA010000231.1:2731-3945 GCA_963594595.1 Oscillibacter sp.
GTAAGGACGTGCTGCAATTTTTTTTAGCCTTTATTTATTTTACTTTGCGTGTCTGCGAACTGTCTTGCCCAAGAACTTGGCAGGTGCCTTCACCATTGTGACGTCGCTGAGACTGCCGTCTCTATTGACGGTTATCTGCGAGATGTCAGAGCAGATGGCTGCTTCGTCATCGAGGTATGCAGCCACGATGTAGTATTCGGTGTTTCTACTCGGGTTGGTATAGGTGATGTTTGCGTCACCCTGGAATGCGTTGTTCTCGAAGAAGCGAGACATCTCGTTGCTGACGAGATAGTCGTAGAGTGAAGAGCTGATGCCCGTCTGCATATAGTCGCGAGTGCCCAGCGGCATACCTGTCATCTCGTCACGCATCTTCGATGTGGGGAAGAAGCCTAAGGTGTAGTTCTTCGTCTTGTCGTCCGGCGACGCCGTAACGTTGATACCTTCAGCGGTCTTCTCCGCAGTCAGCGTCACGGTGTTGGCGATGCGGTCTACGTCCTTGGCGCGGAACGCAATCTTCGTAACCGGAGTAGTGGAATTGGCGTTCTCGTCCATGCCGTGCATCCATACCACATACTCATGACCAGGGAGAAGATTGGCCTGATACTCTTCATTGTTGCCTTGATAAGTCCAACTCTTGACCATATCAGCTACGGACGAGTCGTACGACTTAGCCATTTCCTCAATCCACTGTTTGTCTTCGGCTATGAGCTTGTCGTCTGTAGGATAATACTCCTCGAAGAGTTCCTTCTCAAGGTAAGACACGTAGTAAGACATGTTGGGATCGCTGCATGTCATTATCTCCTTGATGTAGGTGGAATGGATTTCGAGGTCGAGATTGAGCGGCGTGCGCACAGCCTTCTCGAAGGTGAGGCTGTCAACTCCGGCAAGACTCACCGTCTTGGTGGTCTTGTCGGACATGTGGAACACAACATTGCGGTCCTGCTGCGCATAGGTTGCGATGGAGCAGAGCGAGAACGCGCAGAGGGCTATGTTGCGTAGAATAGTTTTCATAATCAGTAGAGTGTAATGTGGTTATGCGGATGGGATTACTTGACAAACTTGAATGTCTTTCCGTCCACAGTGAGGACATACACGCCCTTGGCGAGTGAAGATACGTCGATGGTGCCACCGTTGTCCACCTTCTGCATGCCTACCAAAGCACCTGAAACAGATGCGAGACGAGCTGTAGAGGTCTTGGCGAGTCCGTTCACGCG
>CAVBFA010000232.1:0-3933 GCA_963594595.1 Oscillibacter sp.
GGACGCAGGCTACACGTTTTACAAGCGTGATGGCTTGCGCTATCCTGCGTATGTAGGTTTGGACAATAATGGTCAGAGAATTAGAGGTGACAAGTTCATTGTCATGCCCAACAAGAACTGCTGTTTCCAACCACCACAAATCAAATTGTATTCCGTGACCTCCTTCATTTGGGAGCATCCGCAATTATTCGACGAGTACGAATTTGGAATGAAGGAGTCTGCCCTTGTGCATAAGGTTTGCCAGCGTCTGCTCAATATTCAAGTCGAACATAAGAATCGGAGCATCCAGAATTCAATTGCTCGTAACAAACCATTTGACATCAAGGAATATAAGATTGAACGTTTCAATCCTAAAGATTTCGAGTCACAGAAGCCGTTCTATGCTTTTTTCAAGTCAAGAGGCATAGATTTCGCCACACGCTGCGCCTTTCAAGACAGCTTTGTCCTTGCATCAAGAACTACCAAAGAGGGTAACACCTATAAGAATCTTTCCTTCCCAATGTACATTCCTGGGCAACCAGAAAAATGTGTAGGTTTTGAAGAAAGAGGCTATCCACACAAGGATGGTTCCGCGCGAAAAGGCATGGCAACTGGCACAAACGCCAGTGAAGGTGTTTGGATAGCAAGTCCTAAGAACACAGCCCTAAAAGATTCCCAAAGAGTATATGTCTTTGAAAGTGCATACGATGCCATGGCATTTTATCAGCTCCAAATGCGCAAAGAATCAGGACTTGACAAGGAAGGACGGCAAGATCTGAAAGAAGCCGTTTATGTCTCAACAGGAGGCAATCCAAGCTATGGTCAGATACAAGGTCTTTTGAAAGCTGCACCACAAGCTTCCTTCCATCTCGGCTTCGATAGAGATGCTGCAGGAAGAGTGTTTGTGGCAAACTTCATAGATATAGCCAACAAAAGGAGTCTAGTGGCACCTGAGAATGTACCGCACGAAATGAGAGAGTTCATGGAAAGCTTCGATAAACTACCGAAGACAACAAAGGAATTGCTTGATTTCGATGACGATAATTACGACTTGCTACCCGATGACTTGCGAAAACTGTATCTCACATACGATGGAGCAAAAGATTTGGCTTTGGAATATCACGAATCTCACTTCATCTGTAAAGAAGACAAGCAAGATGCAGTGGACAAGATGCGTATGACCTGGAAAGATTTCAAAGAAGCATTTTTGGACAAACTCCATCTGCAGGAAGGTCAGAACCTCGAAACAGTGAATATTGTCCGTGAACTTCCGTCGCAAGACTACAAGGATTTCAACGATGAACTGCTTGACAAGAAGCAATTCTCATTGACCGATGTTGTAGAAACAGCGTTTGATGAGAATGGTATGGACTTGACTTTTGAACGCCAAGAAGAAAATGAAGAAACCAAACATCATGGATTTAAGCGATAATAGATATGACAGACCCAATCAGAAGATTCAATATCGTAACCATTCGCCCACACTGGGCGCAGTATATCATCTCGCAAGGAATGTTATTCATCATTAGTTGCGCCATGTTTCTAATTGCCGGTCACGACTGCATTACCTACAAGATGCCATTTGTGGCACTTGGTTCCGTAATGATATGCTTCATGCTCTACGAATGTCTGTATCTTCACAAACTGAGATACATCATCACCTCAGAGCAGCTCATCATCCAACATGGAGTATTGAACAGAACCAGTGACTACATCGAGCTATACCGAGTGGTGGATTTCTGTGAGAATCGTAGTATTATGGAACAACTCTTCGGACTAAAGACTGTGGGAATATTCAGTGGCGACCGTACAAATCCCCAACTGGACATTTATGGTGTAAAGGAAAAGTTGGACGTTGTGAAGATTATACGTGAACGAGTAGAATACAACAAAAGGAGGAAAGGCATATATGAAATCACTAACAGATAACAGAAGATGGACAATCTTTTCAGCCATTGCTTTGGCATTGATGCTGCCATCAGAGAGATTGCATGCACAGATAGTTTCCAGCAACCCATTGGAATATGTCGCCTTGGCAGAGGGGAACGAACTCATAAACGGTCAGATAAAGCATCAGATAGAAGACCAACAGAAGACAGCTCTCCTCCAGAACACCATTGCAGCCGAGTTCACCCAGATACATAAATGGGAAAAGAAGTACAACAACTATCTGAAAACGGCATCTGGCTATGCATCCACGCTGAAAGCCTGCACCTCACTATACGATGATGGTGTGAGGATCTTCATTAACCTGTGCCATCTGAAGAAAGCCATAACAAACAACCCACAAGGCATTTTAGCCACTATGAACATGAACAACCTCTATATCGAGACCGCCACAGAGCTTGTCACGGTATATACCACACTAAAGGATGCCATAGCAAAGGGCGGTAAAGAGAACATGCTCACAGGTGCAGAACGAAGCAAGACCCTCTGGGAACTGAACGACCGTCTGGCACAGTTTAACAAGAAGCTGTCAAGGTTATGTCTCAGCATAAAATACTACACGATGGCCGATGTCTGGAACAATGTCACGGCAGGAATGCTCGACCGTAGCAATGCCGAGATAGCCGGGCAAGCACTGGGCAGATGGCGCAGATGTGCCAGAGTTGTAACACCATAAGAAAGATTTTTTTCAGGATAACATTTATGAAACGTTTCTATGCTCTCATACTACTTCTCTTTTCTCTCATCCTTCCCTTCAAGGGGAAGGGTGGTAGTTTTCTCCATGCCCAGGGCAATGACCCTGTATTGGCAGGAATGATACTTCTCTACAACGACAAAGCCAAGAAAGAGTTGAAGCAGCAGGAAGAGATGATGCTTCTGGAGTCCACTGGCCATATATGGATAAAGGAAGAAGTGGAAGCAACCACCAATCTGCATAAAGAGTTTAACAACTATCTTGACCAATTTAACAGCATCATCAGCTATGCAGCTCAAATCTACGGTTTCTATCACGAGATAGACCGCCTGGTAGCGCAACTTGGAACGTATAGCCATCAGCTCAGTCACCAGACAACCAATGCTTTGGCCGTAGCCCTATCCTCCAATCGCAACAAATTCTACCGTGAGCTTATCATGAGTAGTGTGGAGATAGTCAATGACGTTAGGCAAGTATGCCTATCCAACACCAAGATGACCGAGAAACAACGTCTGGAAATAATCTTTGGCATACGTCCAAAACTCAAGCAGATGAACCAAAAACTCAAACGATTGATACGGGCGGTGAAGTACACCAGGTTGTCTGACGTATGGGCAGAAATAGACTACGAAGCCAGAACTGAGACAGACAAGCCTACCATCGTTCAGCGATGCAAGGAGCGCTGGCGAAGGAATGCAAGACCTTAAAGAAATTGTTTATTCCAAAATACTAACAATAAGTACAACAACATTTTAATAAAATACATCAATATGGGTTGGGGTTCATTTTTGAAAGCAACACTCCGTCTTGGAGGAAGGATGACCAGCGCAACTGCACACACATTGGGCGGTGCAGTGCTTCATCCACAACAGACCTTGAAAGGCGTAGGTACTGCCACCAAAAGCGCAGTGGTTGGAGGAAGCCTCGGTTACATTGGCTGGGAGAAACTTACTACAGACAAAAGCGTAGTAGGCATAGTCAGCGATGCCGTCATAGGAGAAGACACAACCAAGAAAATCGGCGACACCGTATCTGGGATTGGCGATGGCGTAAAGGACTTGAAAGACTCTGTTACGGGACTTTCTGACAACGTAAATGGAGCCATCAGCAGTGTGGATTCCAAATGGAGCGGTATGTCAGGCTTCCTCAGAGCCATGTTCTCTGGGCATGGTGGAGACATGTTTGGTAACTTCTTCAGCAATATCGGGAAAGGCAATGTATCCGGGCTAAGTCTCATCGGACTGATCGTCTCGTCCCTACTCGTCTTCGGTCGCTTCGGATGGTTAGGCAAGATAGCTGGAGCCGTACTTGGA
>CAVBFA010000233.1:0-351 GCA_963594595.1 Oscillibacter sp.
ATTTTGAAGACGACCTGCAGGGCGTCCGGAGGATTATTGACGCCGATACTTCCGATGAAAGTGCCGCCCGAAGAGCGGCACTGCTGCAGAAAGCGGTTGATGAATTAGCAAATAACACCTGCCTTCCCTTCATGAAAATGTGGGATTCGGTGTGCGAGCTTGAGAGTATTTCTCTGCAATGGAAGACCCGCGAAGCGGACGTTTCGGATGATTTTTGCGTCGAGCTTTTTGAAAAAACACGACGGGAAGCGGGCCTGTTTGATGCTTTTGTGGAGGCGGATTTGCTGCTGGTCAGGATGTCGGCACTGCCCTCGATTCGGGCTCACGGCACGGTTGTAAACGGGCGGAAGA
>CAVBFA010000233.1:361-3930 GCA_963594595.1 Oscillibacter sp.
GGCGGAAGATGGTCATTTATGACACGCAGATGTTCGTTGAAAAGGTGCGCGGAGCCGTGCTCTCCGTGGAGGATTCACTGCCCAAAATCGCTCGAAAATGCGTGACGTATGTTTTCATTTATAACAGCCTCACGACTCCCTGTCTTGACTCCGACAACCACGCAACGAAGGCGATTACCGATGAAATTTGCTCTCATTTCGAGGGCGGGGACGATGGTCTTTGCACCGATTTTCGCTTCTACACGAGGGTGTCGGAGACCATTCCTGCGGGGACTTACGTTACGATTTCTCCCATGGAAGGGCCGCTTCCAACGCCGGAAAATATCATCAGAATATGGGAGGCTCGCCAGCGAAGCAGCGGGGCTGCTGTAGGCCATTAAAAGAGGGCTAAATTGGTCGCATCAAAACGACCGCTCCAATGGCCGCTTTGGTGAGAACGTGGTGCAAGTGCAATCCATTGATTTTACTGGATTTTACGAGCCTTAAAATCGAAAAATGCCATTGCCGATATTGACCAAAGTACAATCAGCAAGAAATTTATGCCCGCCCCTGAGAGACTAAAAACGCTGTTGATCTACCCCATTTTCGGGGGCGGGCATCCTGAAAATAGTAAAAGGAGGATGGAGAATGCCAACCCACTATAACGTGAAAATGAAAATGTTATATGCCCTCGCTATATGTGGTCTTGTCCGTCGGGATGACCTTGCGATTTTTTCCGAGACCATGAACGCAGGTTCCCACGACATTATGGATTTGATTAGCGCCGGTTTTGTGAAGGAGTCGAGCGCAGAGGTTGATATTCGCATTGGGGGAAGAAGTCGGAAGCGGGTGCGCCGCGTCTGCTGTATCACAAACAAAGGCTTGGCTTTTCTTTTGGAGTTCGGCGGCGCACTGTTCCCTTGGCTGGAGAGAATCCCCAAGAGTATCATCGGAAGCGTCAACCTGCGCGGTGGTACGCTGGCGCGGAAAGCGCCGTTGGACCGCCGCTTGAATTTGGCTGGGGCGAACTGCTTTTACGCTGCCGCAGGTTTTGAGGTTCACCCGCTGGTATTCGGTGATGAGGAGGACAGTCAGAAACCTGCGCTGACGGCTATCATTGCGAACGCGGTGGGTGATTTCGCTCCGGAGGAAAGTACAGTATACTACAACGCCATCGAGGTGAAGCGGAAGTGTATTGACGCAGACGCAGAGGATTCTCACTCCCAGAGATTTACTCGGCAGGTCGGATTCGCGGCGTATTCCAAAAATGATTTCAGCATCTATGTCATTCCGCAGGGCGGCATGAGATGGAAAACAGAAATTGCAAAAAAAGAGTGGCGGCTGTTTTACGACTATCGCAGTAAAATCCGTATGCATCAAATGAAGGAGTGCTATGCTGTCCTCCTTGCTCGTAACCCTCGTGACTTTGCGGCGCTGTTTCGGTCTATTAAGGATTTCTCCGGCAGGAAAATTAAAATGCGGCGGCTATATGTCGTCCCAATGAAGTGCGAGGGGCGCAAGGACAACTCTATAGCCGTGACAACAGGCTTCGATAGAGAGTGTGAGAACTGCATTGCCAAACTGGAAGAGGATGCAAGATTTGAACGAAACACAAGCTCGTTCACCTTTCCGTTCCGTACGTGTCGGGAGGGGGAAATTTACCATGTAGCGCTTGGAACGGTAATGGAGCTTTACAACATTCACTACATCAAAGAGAAAGCGGATGAGGGAATGCCTGTAGTGATTTACTGCTACCGACATCAAGTCCCCTATTATCGAGCAGTGTTCGGGGAAGATATACTTTATGATTTTGCGGACTGAATGAAAGGCGAGAGGCGATCCGCATTGCGGATCGCCTCTCGCTTAGATGGCAGCCGGCTGGCTGCATATTGGTCACAGAAACATTGCCATGTAGATGGGCAGATGGAGGATGTTATCGGAGCGCATGACATCCTTTGTGTAGAGAATATAGGACTCACCTATTTTCGAGGAAAACTTTGCGCGGAATTTGTCCAACGATGCGTGGCTGCGGTAGTTGCCGGACTTTACTTCGATGGGGGCTATTTTTTTGCCCTCGGCAATCAGGAAATCGACCTCCATGTGGTTTTCCCGATGCTCCTTATCACAGCGAGAGTAGAAGTAGAGCTTATGCCCACGGCACCGGAGCATCTGCGCCACCATGTTTTCCAAAATCATGCCCTCGTTTACATCCAGCTTGTCAAAGAGAATGGCTTTATATAACTCGTTGTCTGTATAGCCCTTGTCCATGAACGTCTGTGTTACCAGCAGTCCCGTGTCTGCCATGTAGCATTTCTGTGTGGTGTGGTCGGCGCTGAGGGCAAGCCCTACATTGGGGTCGGTGGCGTTGAAGCAGGTGTTGACCACCATCGCCTCGTTCAGCCAGATAAAGGAATCCTCATAGGAACGAAAACGCGCATTTTCGCCCAGCGAACTCAGGCGATATTTCTTTTCTTTTTTGGATAGCTGACCGGGGATACCGTCGAAAACCGCATAAACCTTATCCTCGTATCCCTCGGCAAACTTGGCTACGTCGTCGCGGTAGAGCCGCAGGATGTTCCGCTTGACCGCATCGGAGGCGGCAAAGTCCTTCCCGTTCAGGTAGGCGAGGACGGATTGTGGCATCCCGCCCACCAGCAGGTACTGCCGGAAGCTGTTCATGACCTTTCGATGCACCGCCTGACCCAAGGGTTTTCGCGCCTCGAATGCCTGCCGGATAAACGGAACGGTGACCTCATCACCCAGCGCCCATAGAAATTCCTCAAAGTCCAAGGGGAACATCTCCAGATGTTCCTCCTCCGATGGGATGATAATGTCCTTGACGTTCTTCTTGAGCCGGATGAGAGAACCGGTTTCCAAATAATCGTAGCGCCCATCCGCCACAAGGTACTTGATAAGCTGCCGTGCGCGGGGGAACTGCTGCACCTCGTCAAACACGATGAGGGACTCTCTGTTGTAAAGCTGTGTTCCGAAGAAGACGGACAGCTTGGCAAAAAACATATCGAGGTCGGTGCTGTCATTTTCAAAGATGTCCAGCACATCCTTCGGGACATTTCCGAAATCAATAATGATATGGCTTTTATACTCGTTCGCTGCGAACTCCTTGGCAATGAAACTCTTGCCAACGCGCCTTGCTCCGTCAATCAGCAGCGCTGTCGTCCCGCCGCTTCGCTGCTTCCACGCGACGAGGTCATTATAAATTTTCCGCCTCAGCATACCGATTCCTCCTGACTTTCAGAGTCGTGTTGTTTTCCTTAGTTTAACACAGGGATGCACGAAAAGGCAAGTTAAAAATGTCGATATTTGCACGAAACGGCAGCTATGAAGTTTTTACTACTGCACGAAACGGCAGGTTTGGCGCCGGTCGAGAAAAACAGGCCACATGATCTGTGCCTCCGCACAGATCATGTGGCCTGCGTTGCGTGGAGTGAAGTAAAACTATTCGGCGGGCTTTTAGAATTTTCACTCAGGCTATCGTGTTATATGACTTAACACGCCCCTGTGTTTTTAAGATAATCTGCGGTCAATCGCGGATTTTCATGATTTCCGATTCGTCACGAAAGTCATTATGC
>CAVBFA010000234.1:0-3826 GCA_963594595.1 Oscillibacter sp.
CGCAACTTCACCGTAGCGGATATTGACCGCTGGCACCGGGAGCGCGGACTGCGCTGCATAGGTTATCATTTCGTGATTTATCGTGACGGCAGCATTCATGTAGGCCGTGCGATAGAGGAGGTAGGCGCCCATTGCAAGGGCCATAATTCCATCAGTATAGGCATTTGCTACATCGGTGGTTTATCAAAGAAAGGCAAGCCGAAGGATACAAGAACCCGAGACCAGAAAGCGGCAATGCGCTCGCTCATCGAGCAGCTGAAGGAGGAATATCCATTAGCCACGATTCATGGTCACAATGAATTTGCCAATAAAGCTTGTCCCTGCTTTGATGTGAAGAAGGAGTGGGGCTAACAGATAGGGAACGCACTGCGTTCCCTATTTATACTTATTTTCCATGGGCAAAAGTGATGAACACTCCCGATGGAAAGACTCTGAATGCGGTCTGATTATATTTGATATTTGATGAGTGTTTGTTCTCCTTCTTGCAAATTCACAACTGTTAGTCAAAAAACATGACAATTAATAAGATTGGCAATAATTAGAATAAATTGTCAATTGTTTTATTTGCCGTGATAAAAGATACGGAATGTTAAATATTCGCAAAAATACGAAAGTAAATTTGGCGGTTTGAAATATTGTTCGTAACTTTGCGAACAGAAAATTAAACAAACGCTTATTATGGCAGAAAAGAAATACTGTATAAAGACGGAAACACTGGCAGGATTTGCCAAGGCTCTCGGACATCCGGCTCGCATTGCTATCATGAAGTTTCTAGCAAAGCAAAACACTTGCTACTTTGGCGACATTCATGAGGAGTTGCCTATTGCTAAGGCTACTGTAAGTCAGCATTTGTCAGCATTGAAGGATGCAGGATTAATACAGGGTGAGATTGAAACGCCTAAAGTGAAGTATTGCATGAACCGTGAGAACTGGGCGTATGCTCAGCAGCTCTTCTCTGAGTTCTTTAACATGGAATTGTGCGAGAAGAAGGAGGATTGCTGCAAGTAAATCACTTTATCCTCAAACACACTCTTTGATCCAATTGTACCCTCGTCATTAGTTTCGAGGGTTTTCTTAAAACCTATACGTTCGTTGTTTTGCGAATTGTAAACATTATTAATAATACAACCCAAGCCTTGTTACGGTTCTCATCCCTCGGGGAGAGTTAAGAGGAGGCACAAAAATTATGAAACAGATCAAAGTATTGGTAAGCGCATGCGCTTGCAATCAGAAGTTTGCTTCGCTTGTCATGGCTGTAGTGAAGAACAGTTCAACCGCATCGTGGCCATTCTCTTCATCGGCGTCGGCATCTATTATTCAATCATCATCAATAATTAAGGACACAATTTAATGAGACATTTTATAATACTAATATTCTTATGGATAATATCTCTGTCACAGACAGCAGCCGCGCTTAACACATTTAAGGCAAAAATCATAGACGGAGACAGTGGCGAACCGCTAATAGGAGCGTCCGCAACTGTGGAGGGGACACAACTGGGAAATGTAGCCGACAAGGACGGTTTCGTGAAAATCACAGGTATCCCCGATGGTCCACAAACCATCAGGTTCAGCTATCTTGGATATGAGAAAGAGGAAAAGAGTTATGTGTTTCCTTTGTCTGATGGCGAACCCTATGTAACAATTACACTTGAAGAGGGCGAAGACAACGAGCTGGAAAAGGTTGTTATCTCTGCAACCCGAGGCACCCGCACTTTCAGGGATATTCCGACGCGTGTGGAATTTATCGGTTCAGAGGAACTTGAAGAGAAAAATGTCATGAAGCCCGGTGATATAAGAATGCTGCTCAGCGAAAGCACTGGCATACAGACACAGCAGACTTCGGCCATCTCCGGCAACGCCATGATAAAAATACAGGGTCTTGACGGTAAATACACCCAAATTCTCCGTGACGGTTTTCCCGTTTTTTCCGGAGCTGCTGCCGGTCTCGGAATGTTACAGACTCCGCCCCTTGACCTGAGACAGGTCGAGATTATAAAAGGATCCTCAAGTACCCTCTATGGCGGTGGCGCCATCGCAGGTCTTGTAAATCTTGTAACCAAGACCCCCACAGAAAAGCGTGATTTTCAGATACAGCTTAACGGGACAACCGCAAAAGGGCTGGATGTCAACACTTTCTTCGGACAGCGTTTTGGCAAAGTCGGCACCACAGTCTTCGCATCCTACAATCGGAACTGGGCTTATGATCCCTCGCATGTGGGATTCACTGCCATACCTCAATTTGATAGGTTTACTGTAAATCCCACTCTTTTCCTGTACTTTACAGAGAGCACCAACCTTAATATAGGACTGGAGTCAATGGTCGAGAACCGTCTTGGAGGCGATATGGAATACATACGCCACGGATATTCAGAGGGACATCCATATTTTGAGCGGAACAAATCACAGCGTTATTCCTCGCGAATCTCATTCAAGCACAGATTTGATGATCAGAGCAGCCTTAACGTAAAGAACAGCGCGACACTCTACAAACGAGACATCACCATTCCTACATATAATTTTAATGGAGACCAGTGGTCAACATTCAGTGAAATCTCATACGTTAATTCGGGAGAAATCTCTGAATGGATTGTCGGTGGTAATGTATGGACCGAACGGTTCAACGAAAAGAGAATCACAAACAATCTTGACCGAGACTATTCACTCGACACCTATGGCATATTTGTGAACAACACCACAAACGTATCTGACCGGGTGATTCTTGAAGCCGGACTCCGTGGCGATTATGTCAAAGACTATGGATTTATAGTCCTTCCACGCATATCTGCACTTTTCAAACTGTCAGACAAATTCTCGACCCGTATTGGTGGAGGATTCGGCTATAAGCCACCCACAATATTCTCTGAGGAAAGCGAACGTCTTCAATTCGCAAACATTCTCCCTGTGGACAAAGATGTCAATAGCATAGAGCGAAGCTATGGGGCTCAGGCCGATGTGAATTACCGCACAAGCATCGCGGACGGCAGAGTCATTTTCACAGCTAACCAGCTCTTCTTCTTCACTTATCTGAGACACCCGCTTGAACTGAGACCCCTGCACAACGGGCTTTACCAGTTCTTCAATATCAACGGAAACATGCGCAGCCTTGGCGCAGAGACAAATCTGAAAGTCAAGTATTCAGACTTCAGCCTGTTTCTCGGGTATACATTCAACCATGCCCGTGTAAGAGAGGACGGTCACACCTACGATAAGACGCTGACGCCTAAACACCGTCTCAATTCAGTGCTTATGTATGAGGTTGAGGATTCATGGCGTATAGGCTACGAACTTTACTATACCAGCCGTCAGCGACTCACCGATGGAATGTATGGCAAAGGATATGTGACAATGGGCCTTATGGTACAGAAAATTTGGGAGAAATTCTCAGTGTATGCAAACTTTGAGAACTTCACCGACCGCCGCCAGACAAGATTTGACACCATCTATACCGGCAGCGTCACAAATCCCGTTTTCCGTGATATTTATGCACCTCTCGACGGATTCGTGGCTAATTTTGGTGTGATTATCAAAATTTGATTAGTGATGTGATAACGTGGACACATCATATCGTTAGGACAAGACAGCGATATGCCTAAAGAACATGGCATATCGCTGTCTCGTGTTTATATACAGTATTCTCTTCGTCATTACGGCAGACTGGCAAGACCGCAATTGAAGGTGTATGGAATACCTCTTTTTAAGTTTTGCATACTGTAATCTATTTTGAAAGTTTCAGAATCCTTAACGCACCAGAAATTACGATGCAGAATATTCACGCAAAGCTTCGGCACTTTCTTTCTCATTTTTCTTCTTTTCGGATTCTCTT
>CAVBFA010000235.1:0-3329 GCA_963594595.1 Oscillibacter sp.
GTGTTAAGGTGAACTATCTTTCTTTCAAGGTATGCCCTTTCTCATGTCATAGTCCTTATATAATCCAGCCAACTTTCTTGATTCCATTTAACTATTAAATGTCAAAATTATGGATAAAGAACTTTACATAGGCGTGGATGTCTCAAAGCAGACTCTCGACCTTGCTTATTATGACGGAGAAAGCATTGATTGGAAGAATGCCCATATAAAGGTGAGCAACAACAATGCAGGTTTCAAGAAAATTGGTTCATGGGTGGCAAAGGTAAGCAAGAGGTTTGATATAGTCTTGTTCTGTATGGAATATACAGGACTTTACACCCAAAACTTTAGACTGTGGTTGGAAGAGAAACATTATATCTATAGGATGGTGGAACCTCGCAAGATGCATCGCTTTGAGCCAGACTTGGATGATGGACTGCGTTCGCTTGACCGCATCAAGACTGACGAGCTTGATTCTTTCCGCATAGCCATTTACTGTGAGCAGAATCACAGAAAGATTCTTCGCAACCCATCAAAACTTCCTCCTCCTGTATATTTTAAGTTGAAGAGGCTTTTGGCGGAACGCAAGCAGACAGTCAAGCAGTCAGTCCTTTACAAGCAGCAGCTTCATGATATATGTGCGTATGACACAGATTTGTCTGTGGAACGTAAGAATGGGCAACTTAAAACGCTCAATGATGCACTTAAAGGCATAGACAATGAAATTGACATGTACATAAAAGAAGATGCGGACATCAACAAGAACTTTTCCCTGCTGACATCAATACCTGGTATTGGGCGTGTTGTCGCTCTTGAAACCATTGTATTGACCGAAAACTTCATGGCAATAGATAACCCACGTAAATACGCTTGCTATATTGGTGTCGCTCCTTTCAAGAAAGAATCCGGTACATCTGTGAGAAAAGGCTCGTCAGTCTCTAAGAAAGGCTTTAAACAGGCAAAGGCAGATTTGTCCATTGCCTGTTTGGTTTGCATGCAGCACATTCCGAACATCAGAGATTACTGGGAACGCAAGAGAAAGGAAAAATGCAGTGGAATAGTGTTTAATGCAATCAAGTTTAAGATGATACTCCGTATGTTTGCCGTTATAAAACGAGGTACTCCGTATGTGGAGACGGACAATTATCGAAATGGGAAAAACAAGCAACCATGAGTGAACTAACAGTGTTTTAAGACCATTACTATACCATGATAGAGTCTCTTGGTTGCTTTTGGCACTACCTTTGCGAGGAATCCTCAAAAGGAAGGAACTCCAGACAGAGGTAGTGAACTTTTTAATCTTAGGCAAAGCCCTTTCCCTTGATATAGTCTCCTCTGCCCGAAATGTCAGACTCAGTGCCTTTTAGGGAATTAGCTGTCCGTACCAGCTTTTAAAAGATTTGGCTTATCCTGACATAGAGAGTTCCTTTCGTAAAGCGGTGCAAAGATATGAAAAATAAATCATTTGTAGGCATTGACATCTCTAAAAAGGTCATAGATGTATCTATATTTCGTGAGGACACCAACATCAAAATGTTCCCTCATGAGGTGTTCAACAACACTCGCAAGGGATTTGGCGATATGTGCTCATGGCTCAAAAAGAGCCGTGTGGTACTTTCCCAAGCCCTGTTTGGCATGGAATTTACAGGTTGCTACTCCTTGGACTTGGAAAAATTCCTCACGTCCAAGAATTACTCTTTCTGTATGCTTAGTACACGTATAGTAAAACATCATCCTATGGGGACAATAGATAAGAGTGACAAGAATGACTCTGCAAAGATAGCTGACTTCCTCTATCGTTATGATGGCACGGAATGTGCCAAGCCATACAAGTTGCCAAGCAAGGCTATGCAACAGTTGAAGCAACTTGTCAATGAGCGTAAGTTCCTTGTGGAGCAACGGACAAACTTTATGAACCGAATGCAGATGTTTGAAACGAAAGAGGATTCTGCCATGTATGAGAGCTACATTAAAAAGCTCAATCATGACATTGAGAAGATAGATCAGGAAGAGTGTGAATTAATGTCCAAGGAGGAAGATGTCCTTGACACTTTTCAGAATTTGTTGACGATACCAGGAATTGGTTTTGTCAATGCAACAAACATAATTGCCATCACACGAAACTTTACCGCTTTTGACACAGCTCGGCAATATGCGAGATATGTTGGCGTAGCTCCATGCAGTCACACTTCTGGTACCAGTGTGAAATGGCGTGCCCGACCTTCCGCACACTGTAACGGTCAAGTGAAAGCTGACCTGTCTATGGCGGCATTGAGAGCTGTTGAGTACGATGTGGAAATGCAAATATTTTATAATCGAAAGTTAGGAGGCAGAAAAGATTCTGATACTAAGCGTAAGGCATTGAATGCCGTCAAGTTTAAGCTCATTCGCAGAATGTTTGCCATAGGCAAGCAAAAGAGAAAATGGGAAGTGTTGAACACCTCTGACGACAGAAAGAACTTACATATTGAAAAGTCCAAAGCAAGTGAACTATGACAATGTACCATTGTCTCTTATAGTCTTGTGAGGACAGACACGGATAACTAATTAGGAATCGAGCAAAAAGCTATTAAAAGAAAGAGTTCTGTGTCGTTTTTTTGTAACAGAAAAGTCAAAAATGCCTTCTTCTGCTACAGGGGTAGGTATGCCTATATGCTTGTTGGGGGGTGTTTTGCTTATTTTAACACAAAAAAACTCTCAAAAATTTGGTGATGTCTTAGGAATCTTTTAATAATGACAAAAGTCATACAAAGCATTGGGAAGTGTAGTTTTAGACCGAAAGATCTAAAGAGTAGAGAAACAAGAGCAGTAAGCGTCGAGACTGACCTCAGGCGCCTGAGGGCTGCTGGTGAGACCGTTTTGCAGGAGTGTTGGACGAAGCAGATGCAGGAGCTATGAGACAGGGCAAGACACAATACCTCTGCGCCCTGGAAAACCTTCGCGCGACGTATTTCCGCAATGGCAGCACCGACTGCAATGCGTATTACAAACTTTCGCTTTTACATGACCTAACCAAGAGCTGGCACAGGGCGGAGACCTTGATCGAGCAGCTACGGGATCACTTTGTCTTCGACATAGACCAAGACGTCGATTACGAAGAGTGGGGCAAGCTCGAGACGTGGTTGCCGTGTGCAACAGCCTCGCCCTGTGGCAAGAAGAAAAGTAAGGAGGAGCAGAAGGTGATCAACCAATGGATGATGGAAGTGCTATCGCACAGAGCGGAGTCGGGCTCTACGGGCGGAAGCGAGGAACTTCAAGTGATGGTCAGCGTGTGCCCCAGTGCGATAGAACACGGCGGCGTCAAGACGCTCGACGACGCTCTGAGAGATACTTTGACAAAGTTCTGCGCG
>CAVBFA010000235.1:3339-3759 GCA_963594595.1 Oscillibacter sp.
TACTACAAAAGAATCTTTCAGGACCAGCGGCTCCACTACCAGGAAGCTATCGGCCAAGAGGTGGTCGGCGACTATTCGGCATGGAAGGACCAGCACCTCGACGATGATATCGAGGAGGAGGCGCTGCGAGAGCATAGGGTCAAGGCCATGGAGCGCCTCTTTCAGGCCAAGGTCTTCGACGGCATCGAGGACGGCGCAGGCAGAAAGAAAAAGGAGGCATATAGGAGGGAGGTCAGCTTCGACGAGTGCGACTGCCCCAAGCCCGCAAGGTTCTACAAGGCGTACGCCTGCTTTCGCGAGGTCTATGACTACCGCGACGGCGAGTATGTGATAGACGAGGTGAAGGCCGGGAAACTCGTCTTTAAAATAAGGAAGGATCCGGACAAAGTGAAGGCTTTCTTCTGGTTTGTCCAGACCATG
>CAVBFA010000236.1:0-3750 GCA_963594595.1 Oscillibacter sp.
GACTCTAATAGTGTATGCTTTGATGAAATCCGATTCCTTGGTGACTATTATCCTAGAAAACTAGAGAATTATAGTAGGGAATTGGATCGTTTGTATTTTGGGTTTTAGAACATAAGTGAGCCGTGAAATATCATCCTCTAAGATTGTAAAAGAAGTACTGCTTACACCCTCTATAGTAAGCAGAACTTCTTCTACGGCACTTATTGACTTATTTTTTTAATTCTTGATTTAATGGCACCTTTATTACGAGCAAAGATTTTGCACAATTCTTCTATTGTTTCTCCTTTAGAATAAAGTTCCATTAATTTTTTATCTTCATCTTCCGTCCATTGAACATAAGCCTTTGAATGCTTCAACCTTTGTTGCTCTATATACGACATATTTTTCAGGCGACACATATAATAATTTATATTCACCTCTGTATGCACGTTCTGCTATATCATGATTCTCTGCTTCTGAGGCATAACTATTTAGGGCTGCTGCAGCAATGCCGTTAGCACGCAGACTCTCAACCTGATCTTTCATCAAAGAAATAAGAGGTGAAATAACTATAGCCGTACCAGGCATCATCAATGCAGGTATCTGATAGCAGATACTCTTTCCTCCGCCTGTAGGCATCAACACCAGACAGTCTTTGTTGCTAAGTATATGGCGTATAATGTTCTCTTGTAGAGGGCGAAAGGAATTATATCCAAAATATCTTTTGAGTATAGATAGCATAGGTTATTATTTTAAGATGGACTATGAATATATCTATTATTGTGACAAATGTACAAAGAATTATTGAGAAATCAGGTGACTGATACTCAATTTCAGATAGAATGTCTCTCTACCGAATTGGTTGAGATGCTTATGCGCAGGTATGGATGGGATATGAAGAAGGCACTTGACGAACTGTATTCTTCAGAAACCTATAAACGATTGTGTTATCCTGCTTGTGGCTTGTTTTATGAAGGGGCTGTATATGTATTCTCGTATTTGGAAAACGAGATAGAAACAGGTGTGGTAAATTTAAATTGCCTGTCATTTTTTATCCTGTAACGAATTGTCTGATGACTGGGATTCAGACGGGAGGAATCTGGATATTACATCATGAACTTTTGGGACAGTCGTCAGGCATCTTTTCTGCCCATCAGGGGCAAGCACCGTGCCCCTGTTGAGTAAGCAGCTTACCCCGGTTGGGCAAGCAGCGTGCTCATTTTTCTTCCAAATGCAGTCATCAGGACGTCAATGTAATATCCTGCAACAGCTTGCCGCCTTTTGCATTTTATAAGGCGTCATCCTTGTTAACTCGTATCCCGTCAACTTGTCTACTTCTAATGACAAAGAGTGTGTCGCAATGATACAGGCAGGCTTGTAGCCCCACCTTATTATATATCATTACGACACACTCTTCGTTTATTGTGTCTCTATAGCGGATGTCTTGTCCGGCAGACCAGCTGGCATATTACAGCTCCAGGTCGCCGTTGAATATCTCGTGCCAAGGCAGACCCTGCTTGTTGAGCTGCTCCATGAATGGATCCGGATCGAACTCCTCTACGTTCCATACACCCGGACGGCGCCACAGTCCCTTGAAGAACATCATCGCACCGATCATTGCCGGCACACCGGTGGTGTAGCTCACTCCCTGCATTCCAGTCTCCTGGTATGCTGCCTGGTGGCTGCAGTTGTTGTATACATAGTATGTCAGCTCCTTGCCGTCCTTCAGTCCGCGGATGCGGCATCCGATGCTTGTCTCTCCGTCGTAGTTTTCGCCGAGGTCCTGAGGGTTAGGCAATACTGCCTTGAGGAACTGCAGCGGAACGATCTTCACCTTCACCTTCTTGTCAGGGTTGTCAGCCAATGGAGCTTCATATTCAATCTCGTCGATGCGCGACATGCCGAGGTTCTGTATGCAGTCGAGATAGGTGAGATACTGCTGTCCGAATGTCATCCAGAAGCGTGCGCGCTTGATAGTAGGATAGTTCTTCACGAGGCTCTCAATCTCCTCGTGGTGGAGCAGATAGCTCTCCTTCGGACCTACGTTAGGATAAGTGAGCGGCTGGTGTATTTCGAGCGGAGCAGTCTCCACCCATTTGCCGTCCTCCCAGTAGAGACCCTTCTGGGTGATCTCACGGATATTTATCTCAGGGTTGAAGTTTGTGGCGAATGCCTTGTGATGGTTTCCGGCGTTGCAGTCCACGATGTCGAGATACTGAATCTCGTCGAAATAGTGCTTTGCAGCGTATGCAGTGAATATGCTTGTCACTCCGGGGTCGAATCCGCATCCCAGGATTGCTGTCAGTCCGGCATCCTCAAAGCGCTTCTTGTATGCCCACTGCCAGCTGTATTCGAAGTGAGCCTCGTCTTTCGGCTCATAGTTGGCAGTGTCGAGATAGCTCACTCCGCAAGCCAGACAAGCCTCCATGATGGTGAGGTCCTGATATGGCAGGGCGAGGTTTACGCAGAGCTCCGGCTTGTAGTCGTTCATGAGAGCCTTGAGCTGCTCCACGTCGTCGGCGTCCACCTGAGCGGTCTTGATGTCAGGATTTCCGATATACTCCTTGATTTTGTCGCATTTAGACTTTGTGCGACTTGCAATCATGATGTCGGTGAAGACATCAGCGTTCTGTGCGATCTTTACGGCAGCCACGGTGGCTACACCGCCGGCGCCAATGATAAGTACTTTTCCCATATCTATGTTTTTTTATTTTATTTCTTCTCCTTTAATTCCCAATGCGCTCATGAGCGAATATCCCAGAATCTCCTGTCTGTAGTTTCCTCCCTCCATGGGCTGCATGGCAAATAGCGTGATGCGCTTGCCTTCGTCGTCGATGCGTCTGAGGGCGTGGCGCACTTTGGCGTATGCCTCCTCGTCGTCGGGAACCACCATCACCCGCTTCACTTCCTTCTGCGAACTTGCTATCATGGCGGCTTCGGCAATGAAGTCAGCTTTGCTCACCAGTTCTTCCACGGGGTATGCGCTCATCGAGAACTCTCCGAGATGGTCGCTGAATGCCATTCCGTTTATCTCCGTCTTTATGTCAGAAGGCGTGAAGTTGTCGAGACGCTCCGTTTTCTTGTCGTGGATCAACACCACCTGCACCTCGTTCTTCCCCTCTCTCACTCCTCCGTCGAGAGCCACGCAGTCTATCCATCTTGCCAGGTCGGCTTTCGGGATTCTTCTCATCAGCATGCGCTCAAAGTTCACGGTGAGGTCGAACGCCACCTTGTCGATGAAGTCGGCGTCGGCGATTATCACGTTCTCGCTCCATTTCGCTGGATTGTCAAAAACATTGTTCATGGTTGCAAAGTTAGCGTAAATCGCTTTCAGAACAAAATTTGCAAAGGTAAGATTTGCATTTTTCTTACTTATTTCATCCCCCAAACGGTCAATTGGCCCTTTGGGGGATTGTCTGCTCTCTGATAGCTTGCAGTTTGCAATACGTTTAAGCCCCATCCTTGCATTCCCGGAAGAATGTATAGGATGGGGCTTCTCGTATCATTTTATTGCAGTTTTTATTTAGGCAGGTTGAATGCCTTTGTCATCTCAGCCATCTGTTCCTGGCTCATGCCTTCGGGTTCGAAGCCCATGCATTTGGAACTGATGTATATCTTAGCACTCTTCGAGAGCACGTCGATCTGGTCGAAAGCGTCCATCACGTCGAGTCCCTTGGCAAACACTCCATGCTTCTCCCACAACACCACGTCGTAGTCTTCGAGTTCTCGCAGCGTGGCGTCGGCAAGAGTGTTAGAACCAGGCAGTTCGTA
>CAVBFA010000237.1:0-3737 GCA_963594595.1 Oscillibacter sp.
TTTTTCACTTTAAAACGAGAATCCTCCGGAAGAGCAATCCTCCGGAGGATTTTTTATGCCTGTACGCATCAGCGGTTTTCTTGACAAGTTTCCTTTACCGGTTTTCTTGACCGGCTTCCTTTTACCTGCTTCCTTGTTCATTCGGCATGACTCAATAGCCGGGATTGGGCAGCCATGCCTGCCTATGCATAGGCATAATTGCAATTTGTGGTATGTTTTCGTCAGGTGATAATTGAATTGTCCAGACAATTACCAGATGGTTTTTGCATGCAGAAACTGACGGAAGTAACTGAATTATAGATACTTCCGAATCTGTGACCAGATGGTTGACGGTTTTTTGAAAAAAGTGAAAGTTTGATTATAAAGAAAGCGGATTACAGTTCCCGATCTGGAGATGTAATCCGCTTTGTGGCTCAGAATGCGTAATGTTATCGTATTAGTTTATTCTTTGCTCTTCTGTTTGTTTGAATTGATGCTTCAGTCATTCACGTTGCCCGTCATGTTGAAGCCCTTTGCAAGGCCTCCTTCGCTTGTCTCTTTGTATAGCGATGGAATGTCGTGTCCGGTGCGCTTCATTACCTCTACCACGCGGTCGAACGACACGCGGTGGGATCCGTCGGAGAATGCGGCATAGAGATTTGAGTCGAGTGCTCGGGTGGCAGCGAAGGCGTTGCGTTCTATACATGGAATCTGCACTAATCCACAGATTGGGTCGCAAGTCATTCCGAGGTGGTGTTCCAGTCCCATCTCTGCTGCATATTCTATCTGCGACGGACTGCCACCGAACAGCTGGCAGGATGCTGCTGACGCCATGGCGCAAGCCACACCGACTTCTCCTTGACAACCTACGTCGGCTCCGGAGATGGATGCGTTTTTCTTCACGATGTTTCCTACCAGTCCTGCTGTGGCAAGAGCATGCAGGATTTGTTTGTCTGTGAATTCGTGGCTCTTTGATACGTGATATAGCACCGCCGGCAGCACGCCGCATGCTCCACATGTAGGTGCGGTGACGATTGTTCCGCCGGATGCGTTTTCTTCACTCACCGCCAGAGCATAGGCGTATACCAATCCTCTTGTCTGCAGCGACTGTTTGTAGCCAGTTGCTTTCACGTAATATGTCGGTGCCTTGCGTGGCAGATTTAGCGGACCGGGAAGTCTTCCTTCACGTTTCAGACCACGTTCAACCGACTCTTTCATCTTGATCCATACCACTTCGAGATAATCCCACAGGCTGCTGTCTTCGCATAGCTGCACGTATTCCCAATAATTCCTTCCCGTGCGTTCACACCATTTCATTATCTCTGTCATGGAGTTCATGTCGTAGACCTCAGGCGAGTTGAACATGTCGTCATCTCCTTTGCCTTCAGAGAGCGCACCTCCACCTATGCTGTATACTGTCCATTCGTTGATAGGCTTCTCGTCATATGTGAGCGACTTGAATTTCATTCCGTTGGGATGGAACGGAAGGAATACGTCTGGTTTCCAGATTATCCTTACGGGAGCAACAGGTTCCAGCACCTCGATGATGGCGATGTCTGTCATGTGTCCTTTGCCCGTAGCGGCAAGACTACCATAGAGAGTCACCTCGAATGAGCTTGCTCCGCGGTTGTTCTCCAGAAATATCTTTGCGGCTTTCTGCGGGCCCATCGTATGACTGCTTGATGGTCCCTTGCCTATTTTGAAAAGTTCTTTAAGCGTTTTCATATCTCTATTACCTTATAGGATGCAAAATTAGCGGAAAATCATATCAATAGCAAATGCGGAGTTGACTTTTTTGAAGTTTCTCTCACTTCTTGTTAGGATATTGAGAGCTTGTTATTACCTTTTATCCTTGATATTTACGTTCTTGATGGAAAAATGTCCTGACAAATCGTCTTATTCTTGATAAAAATACGTATATTTGCGCCTGATGACGACAAATAGGTTGATACGCGGAATGATATGGCTCAGTAGGATTGGCTGTTGCCGGGGCTTCGGAATACAGTCGCCTTGGGCTTACAGCCTCGTCAGATACGTCATAAATGAGCATTACCCGTATTATGCCTATGAATGTGTGGCAAAGGATTTTCCTGAGGCAGATGCCGTGAGGCGGAAGATGGGTGAGTTCTTTCTCCGTCTCGCCAACCATGCCCAGCCAGAGATGGTGGTGGCGGTGGGCTTTGATGATGAAGACATGAAGCGGGACGAGGCTTATTTCCGTGCAGGCTGCAATACGCTGCGCTGGATGGGAGTGAGACCGGGTGATGTGAATTCGGCACTGAAAACGCTTGAAAATGCATCTGGGGCGCATATTCTGTATGTCAATGCCACTGCAATAGATGCAGAAAGGTTGGCGGAAGCGGTGAAGCGGTTGCGGACCGGAGATTTCGTGGTGGTGGACAGGTTGAACTATAACAAGGCGATCTGGCAAGATGTAGTGGGGAGACTTCAGAATATAGTGTCCTTTGATATGTATTATTGCGGATTGGTATATGTCGATCCGAAACGATATAAGCAGAATTACAAGATTAACTTTTAAAAATCTCAAGACTATGGCAATAACAAAGGTTTATACAAAGACAGGCGACGAGGGCATGACGAGCTTGGTAGGAGGAGTGAGGGTGAGAAAGACAAACCCTCGTATCGAGGCATACGGCACTGTGGATGAACTCAGTGCGCAGCTCGGACTGCTTGCTTCATTCATGAAGGATGGCGACGACAAGAATATGGTGATCAGCATACAGCGCACGCTGTTCACGGTATGCTCATATCTCGCTACCGATACCTCTCAGACCAAGTTGGCACCTTCGTACACCATCGACCCGCAGGAGGTGACGGTGCTTGAAGAGGAGATTGATCATCTGAACGGCAGTCTGCCACGACAGACGTCATTCATCATCCCCGGAGGTTCTCATGAGGCAGCTCTTGCACATGTATGCCGCACGGTATGCCGCAGGGCGGAGAGGCGCATCTTCTTCCTCGGTGAAACCACCAAGCTCGATGGGAATGTATTGCAGTATATCAACCGCCTTTCTGACTATCTCTTCATGCTCGCACGCAAATTAAACTTTATTGACGGTGTGAGAGAAAAAATATGGAAGAAAAACTTGTAGATAAGAAAAAAAACATTATTTTTGCGCTCAATTTTATAATAGGCAGCAAGTCCGCATGGTGATGCTGCTTGGTAACGCAAACTGATAATTTATATTTACTATGTATTGGACACTTGAATTAGCTTCAAAGCTCGAAGATGCGCCATGGCCTGCAACGAAGGACGAATTGATTGACTATGCAACTCGTTCCGGGGCGCCGCTTGAAGTGTTGGAGAATCTGCAGGAGATAGAGGATGAGGGTGACGTCTACGAGAGCATCGAGGACATCTGGCCCGACTATCCGACAAAAGAAGACTTCCTCTTCAACGAGGACGAATACTAACAGCTTAAACAGCTATCCAGTATAGCTCAAAGCATTGAATATAAGCGGTATAGGAATTGTACAACAACATTCCTATACCGCTTTTTAGGTCTTTGTAGGTTTTGAGTGATTAGAATATGGAGATTTTGCAGACAAGTGATTATTCCAAACGTCAAAAAATGCATATTATACTCATTTTCAGATAAAAAGCATTATCTTTGCTTCCGAATTTTGTCACAAGTGACAATTTTTAGAATAATATGATAGTAAACAGAAGTAAATACATAGACCAATTAGTACGTTCAAAAGAGAATGGACTGATTAAAATAGTCACTGGACTACGC
>CAVBFA010000238.1:0-1432 GCA_963594595.1 Oscillibacter sp.
TCGCCCAAGCGAGGCTGAGAGGACAGAACGAAGTAATGCCACCTGCTGAAACGGACAGTGCGGCATCGGCACAGATGCCTGCGGCGGCTATAGAGGTCAAGGGCAAAATAGAGGAAGAGAGCCGGTCGGTAAAAGCTCCGTCCGATAACGAACCTCCCAGCGAGGTCGTGCGGAAGGTAAAGACAGCATCAGACTACTTCAATACGCTGGCAAAAGACGCTCACGAGCCGAAGCTCATCAAGGCAATCATTGACGAGGACATCAAGGCGGTGGACGGTTCGCGCGTGCGATTGCGCCTGCTCGATGATGTGGAGATCAACGAGTGCGTGGTCAAGCGCGGTTCATACCTGTATGCCACCATGAGCGGTTTCTCGTCAGGGCGCGTGAAAGGAAATATCACCAGCATTCTCATCCACGACGAACTGGTAAAGGTCAGTCTGTCGCTTTATGATACAGACGGCATGGAGGGACTGTATGTGCCCAACAGCCAGTTCCGGGAAACGAGTAAGGATGTGGCGAGCGGTGCGGTTTCGGGCAATATGAACATGAATACCGGAAGCTACGGCAACAGCCTCACACAATGGGGAATGCAGGCCGCCACAAACGCTTACCAGAAAACGAGCAATGCCATCGGCAAGGCTATCAAAAAGAACAAGGTAAAGCTGAAATACGGCACGTTCGTCTATTTGGTGAACGGACGTGAGAAACAGTAAAATACGGAAGCCATGATAGAGACAGACAACCTATAAAATATGGACTGCATAGAGGGTATGAAGCTCATGGCGGACGGCAGTGTCGATGCCGTGATAGCGGATTTGCCCTATGGTGTGCTGAACCGCAAGAACGGTTCGGCCGGATGGGACAGGCAAATTCCGCTTGAACCGTTGTGGGAGCAGTATCGGCGCATCACGAAGCCCGGAAGCCCGATTATCCTATTTGCACAAGGCATTTTCTCCGCACGGCTCATGTTGTCGCAACCCCGGATGTGGCGGTATAATCTTATATGGCGGAAAGACCGTGTGACGGGTCATCTGAACGCCAAGCGGATGCCGCTGCGTCAGCACGAGGACATCATCGTGTTCTACGATCGGCAGCCGGTGTATCATCCGCAGATGACACCCTGCCCGCCGGATCGGAGAAATCACGGACGCCGGAAATCAGGCAATGACTTTACGAACCGCTGCTATGGCGAGATGAAATTAGTTCCAGTGCGTGTGGCGGATGACAAATATCCGACTTCGGTCATATCCATACCCAAAGAGCATCGGACGGGGGCATTCTATCACCCGACACAGAAGCCCGTTGCACTGGTGGAGTACCTGATACGCACCTATACCAACGAGGGGGATGTGGTACTGGACAACTGTATCGGTTCGGGGACGACTGCCGTTGCCGCCATCCGCACGGGAAGGCATTACATCGGATTCGAGAT
>CAVBFA010000238.1:1562-3666 GCA_963594595.1 Oscillibacter sp.
ATTTCCACCGATAAGGTAGCAGGCGACCAGCCGATAGAGAACATCATCCGGCTGAAACCCAAGGAGACTGGACACGAGGACGGCGAAGTGCTGGCTGTCGTGACCATCGTGACGGAGCGATACCGCACGCAGTACGCGCTCATCTACACCACACGGATGAAAGAGGCGGTGACGGATAAGGAAATCCTGTTGCATGAACGGGATGCCTATAACAACCCGGCTGTCTCGATGTCCACTGCAGAGATGGTTCGTTTCGCAAGGCGTGTATGGAGTTCACCTGCGAAATTCCGCAACGTCGCCACCAAAGCGCACCGTATGGTGATGCGCCTGAATAATATCTATGCTGTCGGTGACTACTTCTTCATTGACTTCTCCATAGAGAACAAGACGAACATCCGGTTCGACATCGACGAGATACGGGTAAAGTTGGTGGACAAGAAGCTCGCCAAAGCAACCAACGCACAGATCATCGAATTGACGCCTGCCCTGGTATTGGAACATGGCAAGACGTTCCGGCATGGCTACCGCAATGTGATTGTGGTGAAGAAGATGACATTCCCGAACGACAAGCTGCTGACTATAGAAATGACGGAGCGGCAAATCAGCGGTCGCAATATCAGCTTGAACATAGACTATGAGGATGTGCTGTCCGCCGATTCGTTCAACACAACTTTATTGGAGGAGGAATGACGATGAAAAAGATGATGATACTGGTGCTTGCCTGCGTGTGCTTCGTTGTAAACGCGAACGCCCAGCGCAACAGCGGCCGCCTCTCGCTTGGTGTGGGGCTGCTGTATGAGAACGGCATGGATGTGACGCTCGCCTACGAGCACGAAATGAACTACCGCCATGCGTGGGAGTTTTTTGCCAACGGCTATGTAAAATGGGCGGAATGCGGCTCGTGCGGCCATGTCTGCCCGGAATCCTTCTGGCGGAACTACCGCAGCTACGGCTTCGGCGCGGCTTACAAGCCCTGCGTGGCGCGTGGACGCAACCATTACGGCAACCTGCGTATCGGGGCTTCGGCAGGGAGCGACACGAAAAAGTTTCTGGCCGGTATTCATGTCGGCTATGAGCACAACTATGTGCTGCGGTCAGGATGGACGCTGTACTGGCAAGTGAAGGGCGACCTGATGATAAAGGGTGCGGATCTGCTGCGCACGGGTGTCGTGTTAGGAGTGAAACTACCGATAAAATAAGAAAAACGAAAGAAAGTATGATGATACGGAAGATACATACGATGATACTGGCAGTGACAGCGTTGCTGTGCGCTGCTTGCGATGCCCATATCGACGTGCCCGACACGGCTGTACGTCCGGGGCATGTCCTCTGCGAGGACGGTACGACGATGCCTTACACGCAATATGAGCAATCGGGGAAACGGGCTATAGCGGTTGTCTTCGATACCGAACGGCGTGACGGTACAGAAGGGAACGGCCATGCGGTTTACCTGTGGGAGATTGCTCCGGCGGCGTTTGCCGACAGTCTCGGCATTGAGCAGGGCACGTCGGCCGACATCGGGGCATACGACGGAAATACAAATACCTTTGCACTATACGATACCCGCGAGACGGCTTCGCCTATGGCAGAAGCGGTCTTCGATTTGTGGCGATACGGACAAAGTGCATACGTCCCCTCGGTGGCGCAGATGCGTTTGCTGTATGCAATCCGGGAAGCGGTCAATCCCATTGTGACAAAGTGCGGCGGTGATCCGCTGCCACAGGATACTGACGAAGACTGCTGGTACTGGACATCGACAGAGGTCAAGGGGCAACAGACCGCCAAAGCGTGGCTCTACTCATTGGGCAGCGGCGCAATGCAGGAGACACCGAAGACACAGGCGCACCGGGTGCGACCGATTATCACACTGAACAAGTAGGAACGAAAAGCGGGAAAGGACAAAACAATGGAAGAAAGCAAAGAACTACAAGGGTTCTACAAGATATTTCGTGCGGTCATCTATATCTCCGTTCTATTAGAGTTCTTCGAGTATGTCATCGACCCGGCCATGCTCGACCACTGGGGCGGAATACTGACTGATATTCACGGGCGCATTAAACGGTGGATGATATACAACGACGGCAATCTTGTGTACAGCAAGGTC
>CAVBFA010000239.1:0-3659 GCA_963594595.1 Oscillibacter sp.
TGCCAACTTGGCGGAAATGAACCTTATCGGCGTTCCTGTACCTCCAGGATTCACTATCACTACAGACGTTTGTAATGAATACTTCGAAAAAGGAAAGGAAACCGTAGTAAATCTCCTCAGGGATGAGGTAATCGCTTCGGTACACCATATAGAAGGACTGATGAACAGCAAGTTCGGCGACATTGAGAATCCATTGCTTGTCAGCGTGCGTTCTGGTGCAAGAGCTTCAATGCCAGGTATGATGGACACAATCCTCAACCTCGGTCTCAACGACGAAGTGGTGAAGGGATTGGCAAAGAAGACCGGCAATGAGCGTTTCGCATACGACAGCTACCGCCGCTTCGTGCAGATGTACGGAGATGTGGTGCTCGGAATGAAGCCGGTAAACAAGGAAGACATCGATCCGTTCGAGGCCATCATCGAGAAAGTGAAGGCACAGCGCGGAATCTCTCTCGACAACGAGATGACAGTAGACGAGCTCAAGCAGCTCGTAGACCTCTTCAAGAAGGCTATCAAGGAGCAGACAGGCAAAGACTTCCCTACAGATCCTATGGACCAGCTCTGGGGTGCCGTATGCGCCGTGTTCGACAGCTGGATGAACGACCGTGCCATCCTTTACAGAAAGATGGAGGGAATCCCGGCAGAGTGGGGAACAGCCGTTTCTGTAATGGCGATGGTATTCGGAAACATGGGCGACACATCGGCAACTGGTGTTTGCTTCAGCCGCGACGCCGCTACGGGAGAGAACGTGTTCAACGGTGAGTATCTCGTGAACGCACAGGGCGAAGACGTGGTGGCAGGTATCCGCACACCACAGCAGATAACAAAGCTCGGCTCACAGCGTTGGGCAGAGCAGCAGCAAATACCAGAAGAGGAGCGTGCAGCCAAGTATCCTTCAATGGAAGAGGCTATGCCTGAAATCTTCGCTCAGCTGGACGCTCTGCAGAACAAGCTCGAGAAGCACTACCACGATATGCAGGATATGGAGTTCACCGTACAGGAGGGCAAACTGTGGTTCCTGCAGACCCGTAACGGAAAGCGCACGGGTACGGCAATGGTGAAAATCGCCATGGACCTTCTGCGTGAAGGCGAAATCGATGAGAAGACAGCTCTCAAGCGTTGTGAGCCAAACAAGCTCGACGAGCTCCTCCACCCAGTATTCGACAAGGACGCACAGAAGAAAGCCAAGGTCCTCACACGCGGTCTTCCTGCATCTCCAGGCGCAGCATGCGGACAGATTGTATTCTTTGCTGACGACGCAGAGAAATGGCATGAGGCTGGTCGCCGCGTGATAATGGTGCGCATCGAGACAAGTCCTGAAGACCTCGCAGGTATGGCGGCAGCAGAGGGTATTGTAACTGCACGTGGTGGTATGACTTCACACGCTGCCGTTGTGGCCCGCGGTATGGGTAAATGCTGCGTTTCAGGTGCTGGCGCGTTGAACGTTGACTATAAAGCAAGAACTGTGGAAATCGACGGCGTCACTCTTAAGGAGGGCGACTACATCTCGCTCAACGGTTCTACAGGTGAAATATATTTCGGCGAGGTAAAGACAAAGCCAGCTGAGGTGACAGGCGACTTCGCTGACCTCATGAAGCTTTGCGACAAATATACAAGACTCGTGGTTCGTACCAATGCAGATACTCCACACGACGCCCAGGTTGCACGCAACTTCGGAGCTGTAGGTATCGGTCTCTGCCGTACAGAACATATGTTCTTCGACAACGAGAAGATCAAGGCAATGCGTGAGATGATTCTTTCCGACACCGTTGAGGGACGCAAGAAGGCTCTCGAGAAGCTTCTGCCTTATCAGACGAAAGACTTCTACGGAATCCTTAAGGCTATGGACGGATGCCCTGTAAACATCCGCTTGCTCGACCCGCCATTGCATGAGTTCGTGCCACACGATCTCGCCGGTCAGCAGACAATGGCTGAGGAGATGGGTCTTACTGTAGCAGAGATTCAGAAGCGCGTTGACAGCCTGAGCGAGCACAACCCTATGCTCGGACATCGTGGTTGCCGTCTCGGAAACACATATCCTGAAATCACAGAGATGCAGACAAGAGCTATTCTTGGTGCAGCCGTGCAGCTGAAGAAGGAAGGCTTCAATCCAGAGCCGGAAATCATGGTTCCGCTCATCGGTATCGTCAACGAGTTTGACATGCAGGAGCAAGTTATCCGCTCTACAGCCAAGAAGATCTTCGAGGAGGCTGGCGTTGAAGTGGAATTCAAGGTCGGAACGATGATTGAGATTCCTCGTGCAGCCCTCACAGCAGGCTACATTGCAAAGAAGGCTGAATACTTCAGCTTCGGTACCAACGACCTCACTCAGATGACTTTCGGCTACAGCCGCGACGACATCGCAAGCTTCCTGCCGGTATATCTCGACAAGAAGATTCTGAACGTAGACCCATTCCAGGTGCTCGACCAGACAGGTGTCGGTCAGTTGATAGAAATGGCCGTTGAGAACGGTCGCAAGACCCGTCCAACGCTCACCTGCGGTATCTGCGGTGAGCACGGCGGTGAGCCATCGTCAGTAAAGTTCTGCCACAAGGTAGGTCTCAACTACGTCAGCTGTTCTCCATTCCGCGTGCCAATCGCACGTCTGGCTGCGGCGCAGGCTGCTGTTGAGGAATAATAAACTGCGAAAAGCATGAATTTATAATAACGAGGTAAATCTCTTATAAACAGAGGCTTACCTCGTTTTCTTGTACTAATACGTTATATCACATAAAATTCGCAATATCTTTGGTTATCTCAGATTATTTTAATACTTTTGCATCGTTTTAATGGTGTATTAAAATAATGCAGAATGGTTAAAATGAAAGAGATTGCCATATTAGGAAGACCTATACAGCTGCAAGAACGAAGCAAGGCGCAGATGAAAGGTGTTACCATCGGAGAAATGTTGTCGTACAAGTTCTACGATGGAGAGTTTCATGGTATGCCATTGCTATTCGCAGAACCTAAAGATAAAGTAGCTACCCCACGTGGCTTGTCTGTTACAGCAAACAACCTTACTTCGTTATTCCAGCTTCCTACCGTATTCTTGTTGCCAACTTGTCCTGCCTATGAACGGCAGAGACTGATCGACAAAGACGTGTATTTCGTTGTATCTGACAAATACGTCCATTTGCCTATGCTTCTGGCTAATGAGCGCATTCGTAAAACCAAACAAGCTAAGGTCTTAACGCCTGTCGCACAATACCTGCTGCTCTATCATCTACAGATAGAGAGTATCGAAGGATTGGCGGCACGTGATATTGAGGACAAAATTCCGTATTCATACGCAAGCATTACACTTGGTATTACTTGCCTTGAAGACTTGGAGCTTTGCCAAAAAGTATCTGGAGGCTCTAAGCGGAAGGTCATCCACTTTGACAAGAAAGGAATGGAATTGTGGAAGCAAGCCCAGTCGTTCCTCGTTAACCCTGTTGAAGAACGCATTTATTGTGACGATTTGCTTTCAGACGATAATTTCCCCGTATGTGGCATCAATGCCCTTGCACATTACACGTTGCTGAATCCCGATCCGGAAAGAATGATCATGGTACCTGTCAAACAATTACGGGAATTCAAATCATCGGGAGTCTTAGTGCGCCCCAACGAATTTGATGGCAACATCATCATTGAGGCATGGAAATACCCACCTGTCACCG
>CAVBFA010000240.1:0-3617 GCA_963594595.1 Oscillibacter sp.
TTGTTTTGCCAATGATTCTTGGATTCCGTTTGGATTTTGCAGGATTTGGAGCACTTATGGTGCTCGCTGCTTCCAGACGATTTCAGCCCCCTCTCGTTCTCAAACCCATCCTAACCTTCCCCAAGGGAAGGGACAAGTTACTACGCTCTGTGAAAGACTTCATCAGTCAATCAACTTCAGCCCCCTCTCGTTCTCCCCCGTAGGGGAGAGGCTGGTTACTATTTCTAATAGTTGACGAGTGGACAAGTGGACGAGCAGACAAGTTATCCTACTTGATTGCAAATCACTTAATCTCCCTGTTCACCAGAGGCGTCTTCGTGGAGTCGCCGGGAGCCGGGCGCTGGGGAGCTGCCGGCATCTGCATCTTTCTCTCCTTGCGGAAGAGATCCTTGAAGTGCTGCATCGTCTTGCGCCATGTGAATCCCACTCCGAACTCCTGCGTAGTGCCTTCGAGCCAGTCGTAGGAGTTGTTGTCGTAGAAGAGCCGCAGGTATTTGTTCGACGTGTCGCCCAGTCGGTATTCAAACGTCACGTTGTCGAAGAACGACTCGTTCTGGTTGGGCACGTCGGCACCGCTCGACACCTTTCCACCGATGATTATCTTCAGCCTGTTGTTCCAGAATCTCTTGGCAAACTTGAACGAATAGTCGGTGTGCATACTTCCCGATGCGTCGGTGGAGTTGTCGATGCCGAAGCTCAGGTCGAGTGTTCTCAGGGCATTTCCCGTGATGTTGTTTATCTCCGTCTGCAAGAACGAGCTGAGTGCACTGTTCATTGAGAACGCACTGGTGTTTCCGTCAGCCAGATACATACCCGTGGTGAGCATCGTCACGGCGAGTTTGCCTCTCTGCTCCACGCTCATCGCCTGGAGCTCATTGTGGAGCGACATATCCTCAGGGGCATCGAGCGTGAACTCCAGTCCCATATCGTTGAGCGTCCTCGTTATCACCACTCCACACTTGAAGTCCACCGTCCTGCCCTGCTGTCCGTTGGAGCCCACGGTAGCCCTCGTCTCCTCAGTGGCGGTGATGTTGAGTTTCGGGTTCATCACATCTCCCGTGAACTCAATGTAGCTGCCGTTCTCTATGGTGAAGGTCTTGAGCGGAATCACCGGCAGGGCGTATTTCATCTCGCCGTTGCTGAGCGTATACTTGCCCGTGAGCCTTAGCTCGTTGAGCGGATCGTAGGTCATGCGCAGGTCGCCGCCTCCCATAAGGTCGATATAGTTGGAGTGGTCGGCATTGAGATAACACATCACGTGGGCTCCCTCGTCCACTCCCACCGAGAGAATCATGTCGAGACCCGTCAATGGCGGATGCTCCACGGTCTGCTGTGTGGAGTCGCTGAGATTGGTGAACTTCACCAGTTCGTCCATCTGGTTGTCGGTGGTCAGCGGCGAGTCTCTCAGTATATACGCCACATCGGTGGAACCGAGCACGTTGAGTCGTCCGCGCATCATGAGATTGTCGAGTCGTCCGCGCACCGAACCGTAGAAGTCTATATACGCCTTGCCGTAAGCCACGCTGCGGTAGTTCTCCTTTGAGTTGATGAGCTGATAGTTGGTCGCCTTCATGCGCACGTCCATATATACATTGTCGAGGTCGGCGAAGTTTATGTTTCCGTAGATGTTCAGCGGATTGTCGTTGTGGCCGAACACCTCGAAGTTCTCGAGCATCAATTTGCTGTCCACCACTCTCACGGGATCGTCGCTGAAACGGAGCTTCACGCCGTAAGGCACGCTGACCATATACATGGAGTCGAGATACACCTCTCCGTCGACATGCGGTTTTGAGAGTTCTCCCCTCACCTTCATCGTGCCGTCGGCATATCCCTCGAAACCGAAGAGCTGCTGCGGTATGAATCCGTTCACGATTTTCATCGGCAGGTGTTCGAGCTTCAGGTCAGCGTTGAGCACTCCCTTGCCTGCGGGATGGTAAGTTCCGATGAGCGATCCCACCTGTGAGCCCTCACTGAAGAGCACGGCGTCAAGATAGTGGCTGCCGTCTTCCTGAGGTATATATACGAATTCGGTGCTCATATCGCCGAGCGAGCATCCCTCGTATGTCATCTTGTCTACACTGAGGTTTGACGAGAGCGTGATGTTCTCCTTTGTCTGTATGGCATGGAAGTCGCCGTTCATATTTCCCGTTATCTTGGGGAAATACGGCAGCACGGCGGTAATCTTGGATAGGTCGAAATTGCTGAGTCCCACGGTGATGTCCTGCAAGGCGTCGTGGTTTTCGTCGTTGGTGTAGACCTGCAGTCCCATGCCGTCGGCAGACTTCAGTTTGAGGTTCGCCGACACCCTGTTGTCGTCGCCGAGGAAGAGATAGTTGTTCTCGTTTGCCTCAAACCTCTTGTATCCCAGTATGATATCGTCGGTCAGCAGATGGAGCCGCGTTCCGGTGTCTTCGAGAGTCGCCGTAGCTCCGAGCTTGATGCCGAGGCGGTTGGCGGCGTCGTAGATGGAGATGTTGAGACCCGAGCCCCGGTCGAACACGTATCCGTCGAAGAGCGAGTTGAACACATACTGCGGATTGTTCTTCGAGTTGCGTATCTGTCCGTTGTAGGTGCAGTTAGCGGAGTCTGACACCACGTTGAAGCGTATCGTGTCGATGAGCACTCCGGCAGCAGTCAGCTCGTTCACCTGCAAGGCACCGTTCATTCCCGTAGCCGCCGACATCGTCATGTTCATGTCGGCACTGGTGAAGGTGTAGCCGCAATATTTCAGGAAGCGGCTGAAGATATTGTCCTTTCCCGCCTTCATGCGGAAGTCGACCTCCGGCAGTTGCTCGCGCAGCGCCACATAGTCGATGCGTCCGTCGGAGAGTTCCTTTGAGAGCAGGCTGCCGAACTTCTCGAAGCGCAAGAGCAGATGCTCGTATCCCCCTTTGGCGTTCATGTTGAGATAGAAGTCGCCACAGTCTACCATCGCCCTTGTGGTGTCGCGGTTTGTGAGCACGTCGAAGGTGATGTTCACCGGCCGGTAAGCCTTGAGCGAGTCGAGTATCGTCACGTCGCTCGTTCCTCCTTTCAGCATATACGAGTGGCGCATGTCGGTTGCCACATCAAAATGGCAGCACAGCGATGCCATCAGCGGCTTCTTTGCCACACCGAGGGCATAGAGGTCGATGCGGCTGATGTCGGAAGCTATGGTGGCGTCGATCTTCTTCGAGCTGACGAATCCGTCCACCGAGAGCAGTCCGTCGAGCAACTGGTTCTTGCTGTTTATGTTGGCGTGGATGAGTCCGTTGCTGAGTCGGGCATCGGCGGTGATACCCGTGAGATGGTATTTGTCGTAGACGAATTTCCTGATGTCGGCACTGGCGTCCACCGTCATGCTCTTCTTCATCGGGTCGGTGCCCCTGCCGTTTACGTCGAGGGTTCCCGAGAAGTCTCTCATTCCGAGCGTCGGCATGAAATGGTCTATCCTCATTCCGGCGGCAGAGACTTTGGCGCTGTATGCCATGTTCGGCAAGCTGAAACGCGCTTTCGCCTTCATCGTTCCCCCACCCTCGCGCATCGTCACGTCGGCGAGATACACCAGGTTGCCGCCGGTCTTCACGTTGCCCGAGAGTGAGATGCCGTTGGGTATCCTCGCTCCGCCCATGTTCTCC
>CAVBFA010000241.1:0-3596 GCA_963594595.1 Oscillibacter sp.
CCTTTCAAACATCAAGCTGAAGAGATAAGCTCTATGATTCATAAAGATTTGTCTGGCCAGATAGTATCGGATACGGTTCATAAATTCCAGGGTGATGAAAAGGATGTAATAATATATAGCCTCGTTGTTACTGATGATTCTTCTGAAGGAAAGATTCGCTGGATTGATTACAGTATTCCTAACTTGGTGAATGTAGCTGTGACCAGAGCTCGCAAGGCTCTGTATGTAGTAGGGAACCTTCACTATATACAAACTCATTCTAGCATTGATTTACCATTAGGTTATCTTGCATGGTACGCCGAAAACAAGCAGAAGATAAACTTAGACAGTTCGAACCAAACATTTGTTATTGATACAAATGTGTTCATTGAAGACTCTGACATATTGGAGCGCATTAATCCGCGAGATCTTATTGTCTTGCCTGCAAAAGTACTTGACGAGTTAGACAAGTTGAAGACGAGCAAGGACTTGGAGCTTAAGGGCAAAGCAGAACTCGCACTTCGCAAAATCAAGAATGCAGGAAAGAATAGAAAAATAAGATATGAAATTGGGGCAGTTGAATTGCTGCCTGTAGACTTTAATGCAAAGAATGCCGATAACATAATCCTGTCGCTTGCAATCAAGTATAGAAATCAGAATGCTGTTTTATTGACTTCTGACAATGGATTGATAAGTAAGGCAAAAGCTGTGAGAGTTAATGTAAAATCGTTAAAAGAACTACAATAATAAAGCGATGACAATATCAGAATATATTGCCGAAGCCATAAAAAGTGGCAAAACGGTAAAAATTAAGTATGTGAAATACTCTGGTGAAATATCAGAGCGTACAATCAGTGATATCAAACCATCAGAAGAATTTGGTGAGGGATATATCTCAGCCTTTTGTCATCTGAGGAATGAGACTCGCACCTTCAAGATTAGTCGTATCAGAGAAGTAGATGGTATACAAGCCATTTCTTTAACTGCACCAACAAAAAAAACTGGTTACACTCCTAAATCCTCATACACACCGAGGACTTCTCCTTCAACTGTCAGTTCGTCTAGCGCCTCAGTTGCTCCAAAACCAAGTAGCCCATCTCCATCATATAAGCCAAGTTACATTCCTTCTCATAATAACACACCATCAAGTTTGAATTCACAGAAAAGCGAAGGATGCTACATAGCAACAATGGCATACGGTGATTACGAACATCCTTCTGTTATGGTTTTACGTCAGTTTAGAGATAAGAGGCTCCTTACCAATTACGTTGGTCGTGCTTTCGTATCTTTCTATTATTGGGTCTCACCCAAAATGGTAAAGGTTCTAACAGGCCACAAAAGAACTAATGTGATAATTCGCACTGTGTTAGATAAAATAGTACTTCATCTGAATAGTAAATAACAAGCCTTAAGAAGTATAATATGGCAACATGGCAAAAAAAAGAAATTGTGCTGGAAGATGGGCGGATTGTTGACGCCCAGCATCCACAGATAATATCAGCCAGTAGAAGCACTGATATACCTGCCTTTTACTGCGATTGGTTTTTCCTCCGATTAGAGAAAGGCTACTCTGCTTGGACTAATCCATTCAATGGAGCAAAGTCGTATGTTGCTTATGACCAAACACGTTTCATCGTGTTTTGGTCTAAGAATCCACATTCTCTTCTGAAGTACTTGCCAAAATTAAAAGAACGTGGAATAGGTTGCTACGTGCAGTACTCGCTCAATGATTACGAAAAAGAAGGACTTGAGAAGTCTGTGCCTTCTTTGTCGTTCCGCATAGAGACATTCAAGGAACTTGTCCGTCAATTGGGTAAGGGAGGCGTTATCTGGCGTTTTGACCCCCTCATCTTAACAGACAAAATAAGTATGGATGACCTACTTGTTAAAATAGAAAACATCGGTGACCAACTACGTGGCTATACAGAAAAACTTGTCTTTAGTTTCGCAGATATAACCGTTTATCGCAAAGTAAAGAAGAACCTTGATGACGCGGGAGTACATTATTTAGAGTGGACGAAAGACCAGATGATAGAATTAGCTAAAAGACTTGTTGCACTTAATAAACGTAAGGGGTGGAACTATACGCTGGCAACTTGCGGTGAAGCCGCAGACTTTGAAGGTGTGGAGCATAACCATTGTATTGATGATGCTTTGATGATTAAAAGAGCACATACCGATAAGGTGCTTATGGACTTTTTGAAAGTCAAGATGTACTCAATGCCCCAGCTTGATATTTTTGGTGAATCAGATCCTTTACTAGCAGATGCCATAGTCTTAGATAATGGCAAGTATGCCACTCGTGGCGACAACAAAGACAAGGGACAACGGGAATTCTGTGGGTGCATGAAGGCTAAGGATATAGGCCAATACAACACATGTATTCACAAGTGTGAATATTGTTATGCTAACGATAACAAAGCTATAGCTATGCGGAACTTTGAAATGCACAAACAGAATCCTACATCGGAAACTATTACAGGAACATGAAACTAATTAACGTGAAATTATATGTTATAATTAGGATTGTTACATTGTTGGCATAGATTTGTTTATAAGCTATATTATTTATTGAATAGAAGTTATGCTCGAACTCGAATTACAACAATACCTCAGCCACGAGTACCCACAAGAGAATGCACGATGTGAAAGGAAAGAGTTCAAGAATTTGAAGAACTCTTTCTGTGGAGACGAAAAGGACGATGTCATCTCGTATGTGTCTACCATTGCCAATATGGAGGGTGGACACTTAGTGATTGGTGTCAAAGACAAGAAACTCGAAATCGTCGGGACGGACATTTCAAGACTTACATTCAATGGGCAACCTGCCAATACACAGTCGGCAACGTTCAAACTGACGGAACAATGCACTTATCTGTCATCTGAAGGACTGAGTATAGAAGAATTTGTAACTGATGATACAAACAAGCGAGTATGGATAATCCACATTCCTAAGCATCAGCCTCGTCGTCCTGTACTTGCTCACAAGAAGGCATGGCAGCGGATAGAAGATTCTTTGGTTGAAATGACTAGCGAAAGGATGAGCGTCATCCTCGAAGAGCCTATCTACACAGCAAAGGATTGGTCTGCAGAAATTGTACCTGATGCCACAATAGATGATTTAGACGAAGTTGCTGTTGCCAAGGCTCGCATGATGTTTAAGAAAGTGCACAGCCGCATACCTGCGGAAGAAGTGAACGCTTGGAACGTTCAGACATTCCTCGGCAAGTGCGGTCTGATACGGAATGGTGGTATTACTCGTGCTGCCATTATATTGCTTGGCAAATACGAATCAGCCTTCAAGTTGCGTCCTGCTGTGACACAGGTAACATGGACGCGTCGTGATGCAAATCAAGACGTTGTTGACTATGAGCACTTCACCGTTCCATTCATATTAACGGTGGACGAAATTCTCTCAAAGATAGAAAACCTGACTTTGAGAGAAATGCCTGGCGGTACGCTGTTCCCGGATACAATGAAGCAGTATGATGATTATACAATTCGTGAGGCTCTTCATAACTGCATCGCCCATCAGGATTATGAACTTCAACAACGCATCAACTTCGTGGAGAATCCGGGCTACTTATATTATTCCAATGCTGGCACATTCATTCCTG
>CAVBFA010000242.1:0-1345 GCA_963594595.1 Oscillibacter sp.
TATTAACCTTTTCTTCTTGGAGCAGTTCTTCACTGTTCTCAGCTTGAAGTAAAGGTAACAGGATGAGTGTTTCTTCGAAAAGAAAGCCCCCACCTGTCAAGGCTGCTGTATATGGACTATAGTTTTTTTTCATATCGCTATGAGTTATTCTTCTTTAATAGACCATAAGAGGTCTTTGGTATCAACGTGTAGTACTTTTGCTATTTCCACCAATGTTTCCAATGATGGTTGTGTTCGGTTGGTACACCATTTCGATATAGTAGCTTCCCCTTTACCAAGTTGTTCGGCAAGCCACCTATTTGTTCGTTGTTGTTCTGCCAAAACGACTTTTATTCTATTTAATCCTTTAACGTTAGCCATATTACTATACTTTTATCGGTTCAAAAGTAATAATTTTCCTTATAAACAACGAAAGACATCTAATAAAATTGCGTTTTTAGGCAAAAGCTTTTCTTGATATTTTCAAACTTTATCCCTTACGATTGAAGGTTTATTCCCTATAACACGCAAAGATCTCAAGTTAAAGGAATCACACTATAATAATTGCGCTTTACATCTACTTTCCAACAAAACAACTCCAATTCAAGCTTCACAATCAAGATTCTGCTATTATGTGAAGATAGTGCATCGAACGTTGGGGTGTTAAAATGGGCACGGTGCTTGCCCAACTGGGGCAACGTGCTTGCCCAACATGGGCACGCTGCTTGCCCCGGATGGGCAGATTTGATGTCAGAGGTCTGCCCAATAAGTTCATGTTGCAACATCGATATTTCTGTTTTAACCCATATCGGTCATTAGACCGTTCAGGGTTTAACCCCAATCGGTCATTAGGGCGTTCAGGGTTTAAGGATTCTGCCGACACATGCAATTCCTCTCATCTGGATTCCCGGCATCTGACAATTCCCCTCATCTGAGCAAACCATCCAGACAGTTCGCTGACAGTTGCCAGGTGGTCAACTGTCTGGCTGTTAATATATTACAACAAAAAACCAGACAATCTGACGGTTTCTACGTTTTTTTGGTTGAATGGGACAAAGAAGTGCATGTGTTCTTCAATTTTATCTTTAACTTAACCATTTGGCAGAAATAAAGGATAAGCTCCGGTATGATATTACCGAGATATTGCTAATATGTAGATTCCTACTCTCGGTTGCAAAGATACGCATTTCCTTCTGAGAAGGAAAGAAAACGATATTTTTTTCCTTCTAAAAAGGAAAAACAGAGATTGTAAAGGTTGAATTGACCATGCGGAGTAATCATTATCATCCAACATTAACCTGTTGACGGAATTTATTTACCCCCAAACGGTCATTAGGCCGTTTTGGGTTTAAGAAAAGATTAAGCC
>CAVBFA010000242.1:1355-3559 GCA_963594595.1 Oscillibacter sp.
GTCTTTATCATCGGAACAAGACAAAAGCAGCCATCATTTCATTCCTTACGATAGTATGGCAAACTTGCACTATATCACCATTTTCCTGCACATAATCCACTTTTTGCAATCGTTTGCAAAAATGCTTGAAAGAAAGAGCGCCGAGTGAGATGCGACATTGGAAAGTTTGCCGTATATTTGCAGCAAAGATTATCTTTACATTATCTATGAACGACTGCCAAGCTACTACAATGAAAGATATCGCCGAGAAATTCGGCGTGTCGGTGTCTACCGTTTCCCGCGCCCTCAGCGGAAGTCCGAGGGTGAGGAAGGAAAAGCGTGACGCCATCTGTGAATATGCCAAGCAACACGACTTCTATCCAAACAACATCGCAAAATCACTGAGGAATTCAAAGCGCGAACCAGTAAGACTGATTGGCGTCATAGTGCCGGAATTAACTCACTATTATTTCTCGTCTGTGCTCACCGGCATAGAGGAGGCTGCGGCAGCACGCGGCTACCGGATAATAATAACGATGAGCAAAGAGAGCTACGAACGGGAAGTGCAGATTTGCCAGATGTTCGAAGCTCATCAGGTGTGTGGCGTCATAGTGTCGCAGGCAAAGGAGACGATGCAGTACGACCACTTCAAGTCACTTCAGAACAAAGGAATAGCGCTCGTCTTCTTCGACCGTATCTGCACGGGAATCAATGCGAGCCTCGTGGTGGTGGACGACTACATGGGGGCTTTCAAGGCCGTGACGCATCTCATAGAGACTGGATGCAAACGCATAGCCTTCTATGGCATGAAAGGACGTGCAGAGATAGGCAAGAACAGATACAACGGATACCGCGACGCCCTGCTGAAAGCCGGCATTACTCCCGACGAAAATCTCGTCATTGCATGCGACAACAGGGAGGACGCCGAGAAGCTGACACCGCAGATGCTGGAGCGCAAGGACCGGCCCGACGGCTTCTTCTGCGTGAACGACGACACGGCAATCGGAGTGATGTATACGGCGAAAAGGATGGGATTAAGGATTCCCGACGACATATCGGTATGCGGATTCACCAACGGCAACCGTGCCGTGGCGTGCGACCCGATGCTCACCACCGTGGAACAGCGCGGAGTGGAGGTGGGAAAAGAGGCTGCCACGATTCTGATGGACAAAGTGGAGCGGCTGACAGACCCTGACAAGATAGAGAAGCGGGTGGTAAGGACGCGACTCGTGGTGAGGGGAAGCAGCAGATAAAAGAAACAGGAAACTGATAAGGAAACTAATAACATAATCATAATGAAACAGAAACAGGATTTAAGTTTTTGGAAGCTATGGAACTTAAGCTTCGGATTTTTCGGCGTGCAGATAGCCTACGCCCTGCAAAGTGCCAACATTTCGAGAATTTTCGCCACACTCGGCGCTGATCCACACTCTCTGAGCTATTTCTGGATCCTACCGCCTCTGATGGGAATATTGGTGCAGCCGATAGTGGGAACGCTGAGCGACCGCACATGGTGCAGGTTCGGCAGACGAATCCCTTATCTTTTCATCGGATCGGCAGTTGCCGTTGCCGTGATGTGTCTGCTGCCAAACGCCGGTTCTTTCGGTATGGCGGTGAGCACGGCGATGGTGTTCGGACTGATATCGCTGATGTTCCTCGACACGAGCATCAACATGGCGATGCAACCGTTCAAGATGCTCGTGGGCGACATGGTGAACGAGAAGCAGAAGTCGCTCGCCTACTCCATCCAGAGCTTTCTCTGCAACAGCGGTTCGCTGATCGGCTACGTGTTCCCGTTCTTCTTCACCGCAATCGGTATTGCCAACGAAGCGCCGAAGGGTGTAGTGCCCGACTCCGTGATTTATTCTTTCTATATCGGTGCGGCTATCCTCATCCTCTGCGTGCTCTACACCACACTCACCGTGAAGGAGTGGAACCCGAAGGAATATGCTGAATACAACGAGCGCAAAACTGAGGCGGAGGAGCAGAAAGCCGGTTGGCTGACGCTGCTGAAAAACGCTCCGTCGATGTTCTGGAAGGTAGGACTGGTACAGTTCTTCTGCTGGGCGGCATTCATGTATATGTGGACATATACCAATGGTGCCATCGCCGACACCGTATGGCACACCACCGACGTTTCGTCGAAGGCTTATCAGGAGGCCGGCAACTGGGTCGGAGTGCTCTTCTTCTGGCAGGCGCTGGGCAGTGTGGCATGGGCTATGGTG
>CAVBFA010000243.1:0-3518 GCA_963594595.1 Oscillibacter sp.
AGTCAGTACAGTTAGGCAACATTCATTCATAGGCATTTTGACATACGGGTATGACAGCATTGTCTTTCAACAAATATGATACGCTATTTGGATTATATCGTATTGTGCAAGATGATATACAGCGAAGACGCCAAGACCTACGTTGCGTCACCTGGCGACCAGGAACTGAAGTTTCAGCTCGACAACGGTGTGCTGACAATGCTCAACGACCAGTTCATCGGCATTGCAAACATGAACGGAGAGTGGTATGGCATCGGTGAATCGGAGAAGAATATCTGCAGCATGACCGACAATGTGGTGAAGCCTGCAAATGAGGACGGTGCCGTGGCATGCCTGATGAAATACCAGTCTAAAGACAATGAAGACTCTTCCCGACCGGTATTCGTAAAGGTTGAAGACTCTGACATCTATATCAAAGGACTGGCTAAAAACAACCCTGAGGCATGGATAAAAGGTAGCATACAGGGCAATCAGGCCACTTTCCCTTCAAAGCAATACCTGGGAGTGAATGAAGAAAACGTAGCCCACAACTATTTTATGGTCATCGACGAAAGCAAGAACCAGAAAAGCTCCGTTACATTCGAATATAACGCTGAACCGCTGACGCTCACCACAGATGCCGTGATTTCTACAAACTTCGGCAAGAACAACGTGATGACATTCGACTACTACAAAGCTCCGGTTATCAATGCCGGAGAAAACGTAGTGGCTGCACCAGTGGCACCGACTATCAAGGACTGCACACCTGAGGATGGAGATTATTCTTGGTTTACCATCACTCTCTCGCCAAAGACTAAGGACGGCAAGGACCTCGACGCTGAAAAGCTGTACTACAACATCTACTTCGACGACCAGCCATTCACATTCACCACATCGCCATACTCTACTTTCGACAAGGACATGACTGACATTCCTTATGGATTCGACGACGGTAACTACTACATCACAAAGCAGGGCAATGACAGAATCATCTATATCTACAAGAAGGACTTCCAGAAACTCAGCATCCAGAGCTTCTATCTCGACGAAGAGACAAAACTCTTCTCTGACATGGCAGTATGGCCAGAGCAGGAGCAGCCAAAGGCTGAAGCACCGGTAGCTCCGGTCATCAAGGACTGCACACCTGACGACGGTGATTATTCTTGGTTTACCATCACTCTCTCGCCAAAGACTAAGGACGGCAAGGACCTCGACGCTGAAAAGCTGTACTACAACATCTACTTCGACGACCAGCCGTTCACATTCACCACATCGCCATACTCTACATTCGACAAGGATATGACAGACATTCCTTATGGATTCGACGACGGTAACTACTACATCACAAAGCAGGGTGACGACAGAATCGTCTACGTCTACAAGAAGGACTTCGCCAAGCTGGGTGTGGAATGCTTCTATCTCGACGGTGACAACAAGCTCGTGACAGAAAGAGCAGAATGGAACGCTCCTACTAACGGAATCGAGGAAATCACAAGCAACGACAGTCGCAACACCACATGGAAAGACCTCTCAGGAAGATCTGTGAAGAACCCATCTAACGGTATCTTCTTCAGAGTGATGAAGAATGCCGACGGTTCTACAAAGGTCATCAAACAGGTTGTGAAATAACAAAGCCAATACTTATCCACGATAATAACGCCATAACAACAAACGGCGGAATGGATAAAGAAAACACCCCGTTCTCCGCATATAACAAAGGAGATTGAGGAATAACACCCAGAAGCTGCAAGCTGGTTTATATCCCGCTTGCAGCTTTTTTATATTTATATATTTCACGTTATCCACATATTATCCACAACCAGTAATTATAACCGTGTAAGCGGTACGGTAATATAGCTGCATTGGGTAGAATTACAATGTATAGTAAGAAGAAAACTCACCCCTATTCACCGTTGTCTGAATTCTGTAAACATAAACATGGATATATATGCCTGTATCGGGCAACCGTTGGAAAGCAATTCTGCCCATCCGGGGCAAGCAGCGTGCCCATGATGAGAAAGCAGCTTACCCATGTTGGGCAAGCACCGTGCCCCAAAAAGTACATATTTACCCTGTCCATTACATATAATTTTATCCTTCACACACAGTTGTGGAAAACCCTGTTGATAACCGTGTTGATAAGTTGTACTTTATCCACAGCAAAAACCGGAATCAAAAATCCGTGTGGATATCCACAGGCTTATAAACAACTATTAGAAAACTTTTCCACGAAAAAGGAGCAACAAAAGATATAAACTTATTATCTTTGCACCGAATGTGGAAATTGTGGATAAATAGGCTTTCACGCTGAAATAGAGAAAGAAAGACACATAATAACCTGTTGATAAACCAAGACATTATGTTGACAAGCAAATGACCAAGGAAATACGACAGAAGTTATGAACAAATCCACAGCATATCATACTACACATATTTGAATTTAAAAATTAAAAACAAAAAAGAAATATAATAATATGACTGTTGACAAGAAGTGGGTCGAGAAAGGTTATATCGACGAACCAGTGGCCGACGGCGTGGACCTGGCCAAAGAGATAAGAAACTTGTGCAAGGAGAAAAACGCTGTGATTCTCGCACACTACTATACTACCGGCGACATCCAGCAGGTGGCTGACTTCATCGGCGACTCGCTCGCACTGGCGAGAAAGGCGGCTGACACGAAGGCTGACATCATCGTGATGTGTGGAGTGCATTTCATGGCGGAGACCTGCAAGATCCTCTCACCGGAAAAGATGGTGATCTGTCCTGACCTCAATGCGGGATGTTCGCTCGCAGACTCATGCAAGGCTGATGACCTGAAGAAATTCAAGGAGGAGCATCCTGGATATAAGGTGGTGAGCTATGTGAACACCACGGCGGCTGTGAAGGCGCTGACGGATGTGGTGGTGACGAGCGGAAACGCGAAGAAGATAGTTGACACCTTCCCGAAGGACGAGAAGCTGATCTTCGGTCCTGACTACAATCTCGGCTCGTATATCAACAGTGTGACAGGACGGAACATGCTGCTGTGGAACGGCGGATGCCACGTGCATGAGCGCTTCTCGGCACAGGAGATAGTAAGACTGAAGAAGGAGCATCCGGGAGCTGAGGTGCTTGTGCATCCGGAGTGTAAGGGACCGGTGGTGGCACTTGCCGATGTGGTGGGTTCTACTGCTGTGTTGCTGAAGTATGCCGTGGAAAGCGACACGAAGGAGTTTATCGTGGCTACGGAGTCCGGAATATTGTATGAGATGACTAACAAGTGTCCGGAGAAGACTTTCATCCCAGTGCCGCCAGAGGTGAGCGAGGGTTCGCTGGGCTGCTCTTGCAACGAGTGTGACTATATGAAGATGAACACGCTGCGCAAGATTTACAACGCTCTGAAATGTGAGTGGCCTACAGTGGAAGTGGCTCCTGAAATAGCCCGCGACGCTGTGAAGCCTATCGAGAGAATGCTTGAGCTGAGTTAAGGAGGAATTTTAGTTTACTTGTCTGTAAAAGTAATCCAGACTTTCCTTTTGGGAAGGTCAGGATGGGTTTGA
>CAVBFA010000244.1:0-3492 GCA_963594595.1 Oscillibacter sp.
TCGCAATGTTCCCCACACTGCTCAAGTCAGCACCTAAGTCAGGTGGTTGGATGAACGTTCTGAAGGTGGTTCTCGGCTTCATCGAGCTGGCTTTCGCGCTGAAGTTCCTCTCAGTGGCCGACCTCGCTTACGGCTGGCACATCCTCGACCGTGAGGCATTCCTCGCACTCTGGATTGGCATCTTCTCTCTGCTGGGCCTCTACCTCCTCGGTATGTTCAACTTCCCGCACGATGATGAAGGCCGCCGCACCAACGTGCCGCAGTTCTTCCTCGCTCTCGCTTCGCTTTCATTCGCCTTCTATATGATTCCTGGTCTGTGGGGTGCACCTCTTAAGGCAGTCTCTGCTTTCGCACCGCCAATGAACACTCAGGACTTCAATCTCTACAAGAACGAGGTTCATCCGCGCTTCAAAGACTATGAGGCAGGTATGGCAGCAGCTCGTCTTGAGGGCAAGCCGGTTATGGTTGACTTCACTGGCTTCGGCTGTGTCAACTGCCGTAAGATGGAGGCAGCCGTATGGACAGACGCCAAGGTGGCTGACCTGCTCAACCAGAAGTACGTGCTCATCTCGCTCTTCGTGGACGACAAGACTCCGCTGCCGCAGCAGATGGAGGTGACAGACACCGACGGTTCAAAGCGTACACTCCGCACCGTAGGCGACAAGTGGAGCTATCTCCAGCGCCACAAGTTCGGTTCTAACACCCAGCCGATGTATATCCTCCTCGACAACGAGGGCATGCCGCTCACCGGCAGCCGCTCATACGACGAGAACATCTCTGAATATATCGACTTCCTCAATGCCGGTCTTGACAAGTACGGCGAGTCGAAGTAAACTGTATGACATATCATAACTAAGAATAACGCAGGGACTATCCCCGTATTGCAGCACGCAATGCAGGGAAGTCCCTGTTTTCGTATGCTCACCGGCAGGCGGGCAGACAAGATACAAGTAGACAAGGAGATTTGTTTATACTCGATATTGAAAAAGCGGGATAATTCTTGCTTGTCATTATTTTATTTAATAAATTTGCAGTCAAAACTAACCATAAAACAACATATACTGTAATGCTTGACAACAACATTCGTGAACAGATAATAAGCCTCATCAACCGTGAGGTAGTGCCGGCTGTCGGTTGTACAGAACCAATGTGCGTGTCGCTCTGCGTGGCACGTGCCACAGAACTCCTGGGATGCCGCCCGGAGAAGATAGAGGCACATCTGTCGGCAAACATCCTTAAGAACGCTATGGGCGTGGGAATCCCCGGTACGGGAATGATTGGTCTGCCCATCGCCATCGCACTTGGTGCCATAGTAGGCAAGTCAGAGTATGGTCTGGAGGTAATCAAGGACCTCACACCCGCCACTCTTGAGGAGGGAAAGGCATACGTGGCAGCCAACAACCACATAGACATCTGCCTGAAGCAGGGCATCACCGAGAAGCTCTACGTGGAGATTCACTGCAAGGCTGACGGTCATGAGGCCATTGCCGTCATCGCCACCGACCACACACGCTTTGTGTATGAGGAGAAGGACGGTGAGGTATTGATGGACAATCGCAAGCCCGCTGGTGCCGTAGCCGCCAACAACGACATCCGTCTCAACATGCGCTTGGTGTATGATTTCGCCACTACCACTCCCTTGGACGAAATCCGATTTATCCTCAAGACCCGCGAATACAACTTCCGCATTGCAGAAGAATCGAAGAAAGCCAACTACGGACATTGTCTCGGCAAGACCATTGACCGTCCTCTCAGCCACGGCATCTTCGGCAATTCCATCTTCTCACACATCATCTCCAAGACAGCGTCGGCTTGCGACGCACGTATGGGAGGTGCCATGATTCCGGTTATGAGCAATTCAGGCTCGGGCAATCAGGGCATCTGCGCCACCAATCCCGTGGCTGTATATGCTGATGAGAACGAGAATACTGAGGAAGAACAGATCCGCGCTCTCATCCTGAGTCACCTCACCGCCATCTATATCAAGCAGAACCTCGGCAAGCTCTCAGCCCTCTGCGGTTGCGTGGTAGCAAGTATAGGTTCAAGCTGCGGCATCACCTATCTCATGGGAGGCGACTATCAGCATATCTGCTCTGCTGTGAAGAACATGATAGCCAACATCACCGGTATGATCTGCGACGGTGCGAAGCCCAGCTGCGCCCTCAAGATTTCGTCAGGCGTTTCCACCGCTCTCCTCTCTGCCCTCCTTTCAATGGAAGGCAAGTGCGTGTCGTCTGTGGAAGGCATCATCGACGACGACGTAGACCGTTCCATCCGCAATCTCACCAGCATCGGTGCCGAAGCAATGAACCGCACCGACGAAATGGTGCTGGACATCATGACGCATAAGGGCTGCTAATCGGCTGCTTATATAGGCAGGGCTTTGACAAAAACCTTTATCCACAATCCGCTTATGGGCGCAAATCCTATCGGATTTAAATAAAAGGCTTTACATTAGGTCTTACGAGAACCAGTTCTCGACGCCCTAACGTAAAGCCTTTTATTTGTGCACAGCACGCGCCCATAATCGGAAAAACATATAAAAACACAAGGTTACACAGTAGCGGAGGTCTCCCCTCAATTTATTTAGTTATTACATCCTCATGTAACCTTGTGTTTTTCTTTGTTTTTTCCGTTTGTGCTTTTCGAGAGAGGCGAAAGCCTCTCATTCATTTATGGTATATATGGGCGTGAGAACTTGTTCTCATAAGACCATATATACCATAAAGGAATTGCCGAAGGCTCGAAAAGCGCAAACGGAGGTGGATAAAGGTTTTTGTCAAAGCCCTGCCTTTCTCCAACGTTAAAAAACCAAAATATCCTTTTCTTTCTTAAACTGTCATATCCTATGCTCCGTCTATAGATGTATGGATATGAAACGTCTTTTAATGTCATGCCTTACCTGCACAGTTGTGGTGGCAGGATGGGCTCAAGGTTCGGTACGTGGAAAGGTGCTTGACAAGCAGACCTCCGAACCGCTTGGATTCGTAAATGTGAAGGTTACGCTCTCTGACAACGACAAATTTGTCGCTGGCGGAACCACCGATATAAACGGCAACTTTAATATCAGCGGTCTTGACGACGGCTCTTACAATGTCACGCTGTCCTACATAGGATATCGTGAGGTGAAGCGTACGTTCACCGTCGGCGCACAGAAGCGCGACGTCCACTATAACATTCTCTATCTCGCGCAGGACGCCAAGATGCTCCAGGGTGTCACCGTGACCGGTCAGAAGGCTACGATGAAGCTGGAGGTGGACCGCAAGACTTTCGACGTGTCGCAGCTTATCGGCAATGCAGGACAGTCGGCGTCTGACGTGCTCGACAACGTGCCTTCCGTGGAGGTGGACAACGACGGCAACGTGTCGCTGCGTGGCAACTCCAGTGTGGAGGTATGGATAAACGGCAAGGCTTCGGGTCTGACAACAGACAACCGTGCGCAGATTCTGCAGCAGCTCCCCGCAGAGAGCATCGACCGCATCGAGGTAATTG
>CAVBFA010000245.1:0-2636 GCA_963594595.1 Oscillibacter sp.
ATTTCTGGAAGATATGGCAGATTTTTTCACGCACTCAGGTTTTTATATCTGCAAGAGTATATTAATATAAGATTTGCTCAGAAATTGCTACCTGTCATTATACCGTTATATCAGATTTCGAGCGTTCCCTTCTGTCTGATATCCTGTGAAGAGGCTCCGACCATAATTTCAAATTCGCCGGCTTCGAGCACACGTTTCATATCCTGACCTATGATGGAGAGTTCGTCAAAACCAAGCACAAAGGTCACATCTTTACTCTCGCCAGCCTTAAGATTTACCTTCTCAAAAGCACGGAGCTGCAATGGTGGCTGAGCCACAGAAGCGGCACGATCGTGAATATAAAGCTGCACTACCTCACTGCCGTCACGGTTGCCGGTGTTCTTCACGCTGACCGTAACCTTGGCAACAGCCGGACTGGCATCCATCAAAAGTCCGTTGTCAGATATCAGGCCTACTGCTGAGGTAGGCAATTTCTCTATCTTCATACCCGAATACTCGAATGTAGTGTATGAAAGTCCATAACCGAAGGGATAGAGCGGCTCGGAAGTGAAATCCATATAGTCGCGCTGCTTGCCGGCACTATAATAGACGGGGAGCTGTCCCACACTGCGCGGTATGCTTACGGGGAGTCTACCAGACGGATTTGCATCACCGAAAAGTATGGAAGCTATTGCCTTTCCACCCTGCTCTCCAGGATACCAGGCGGTAAGCAAAGCGTCTGCCTTTGCCGAAGCATTGTTCATAAGCAGCGTTCGTCCCTCTATATAAACAATGATAAGGGGCTTGTGATTCTTCTTTGTCACAGCTGCCACCGCATTGATGAGTTCCTCCTGCTTGCCGAGAAGATTCAGCGTAGAACGGTCGAAACCTTCACCACAATCCATGTCCAAAACCTCTTTGGACGCAACAGCTGCACCAGTAGCAATGTACTTGGTACGAAAATCGCGGGCACTTGAACCTCCTACAACCAAAATCACCACATCAGAGTTCTCTGCGGCACGTACAGCAGCGGGAATATCAGCTGTAGTAGTATCGCGTACGGCACAGCCCTTGGCATATACCACTTCCGTCTTGTCACTTACAACTGCCTTCACGCCGTCCAAAACAGTACAAATAGCCTCACGAGCCTGTGGGGCAGTATAATCGCCAAGCTGATTGTATGGAGTATCTGCGTTCGGACCAATTACCGCAATACGACCAAGTGTGGGCGCAAGAGGCAACACTTCGTCATTCTTAAGAAGTACAACACCTTCTTCCGCAACCTGCTCAGCAATAGCAATATGTTCTGTCGAACGGCATGTTGTCCTGGCACGTTTAGGATCAACATACGGATTCTCAAAAAGCCCCTGACGGAACTTCATACGCAAAACATTAGCAACTGCACGATTGATGTCATCCATGCTTATGGCACCTTTAACAAGTTCGTTCTTGAGATTGTTGCCATACGCATCGCCACCAAGATCCATGTCAAGTCCTGCTTTAAGAGCCAAGGAGGCTGCTTGTGCTGTATCGCATGCAGCGCCAAGAGAGTGGATTACTTCAATGGAATAAAGGTCGCTGTATACAAATCCATCGAATCCCCACTCGCCACGAAGAATGTCTGTAAGAAGACGCTTATTAGACGTACATGGTATGCCATCAACCTGATTGTAAGAGGTCATGACTGTTGCGGCACCGCTCTTGACTGCCTTCTCAAAAGGAAGAAGAAGCTGAGAACGCAACAAACGCTCGCCAACATAAACACCACCGCCATTGTGGCCTCCTTCAGGAACTCCGTAAGCAGCAAGATGCTTCGGCGTGCAATAAACATGGCTTCCATCTGAAGCGTCACCCTGCAAACCTCTAACTACAGCTGGTCCTAAGACCGAAGCTAACCAAGGGTCCTCACCAAAACCTTCTTCCATACGTGACCAACGCGGTTCTCTCGCCACATCCAACACCGGACCGTATCCTACGTTTCCTCCCTGTGAGCGCACTTCTTTACCCATTGCATCACCCATACGATACAACAAGCTCGGATTCCATGTACTGGCACAACAAAGACCCGTAGGATAAACGGTAGTGCCGATAGCCATGTGTCCATGCGGAGTCTCCTCTGCAAAGAATATCGGAATGCCAAGGCGTGTCTGCTCAACGGCATAGCGTTGCAGAGAATTGATTGCCTTTGCAGCAAGTTCGGGATAAAGACCTGTCTCCAAAGTCTTCTGAGTCCAAGGATCAGCTCGCAGAACTGCCCAAAACGAACCTATAGGAGCCATGTCCATCATATCACGGAAGAGTTGTGAAGGCTCTACGGTCTTCTGGCTTGTCTTGTTATACATCTGCCAACCAAGCGGACAACGCAACTGGGCTATTTTCTCCTCCAAAGTCATTCGACTAAGAAGGTCTGCAACTCGTTCGTCAACTGGTCGTGTCGCCTGCTTGTATACAGGAATCTCAACCGAAGTATTCTTTACTGAACGCTTATACGACTGTGCAGAAACCGACACAAGAGTTGTAGCAAGAAGCAATGCGAGAATGGATATTTTCTTATGAATCATAATATAGTTTGTCTATTTTTTCAATAAGATAATTTTGCAACTAAAACTTAATAAGAAAGGATATAATTATTAGTTTTGCACAATTAAGAAATAAAC
>CAVBFA010000245.1:2646-3464 GCA_963594595.1 Oscillibacter sp.
ACGTTAAGAAGCACCGTAAAGATTATACTACCACACGTTCTTTGACTCAGTTGGTAGGAAAGCGCCGTGCATTGCTCAATTACCTCTACGATCGCGACATCAATCGCTATCGTGCTATCATCAAGGCCCTCGGCCTCCGCAAGTAATTGCAAGCAAGCACAAAAGAAACAAAGCCACATCCACAAGGGTGTGGCTTTTTTGTTTTATTACTGTTTAGGTAATTTATTGTTTTTACAAGAGCCTAAAGGGGAATCTGAAACTGCCGTACCCTTGATATGGCATTGATCGTCAGTACATGGTTGTACTAAAGATATAAAATCATAATATACAATCGAGTAGGATGTAAACACTAATTATAGGTGTTTATCTCCTATTTTCGTGTTTACCGTCCTCTCACACCACCGTACATGCGGTTCCGCATACGGCGGTTCCTATTTTGGGTGCCATTCGAGATATGAACCCATCAGCGTTGGATAGCCTGCTTGGCGCAGTTTCTGTGATGAAGCCGCAAGGTGCATTATCGGTGAGCCACTGACCCTCCAATATCCCTTAACATACCCCCATCTTCTTGCATCATATTTGTTGATGCCACATCGGACAAGGTTCTTTATTCTTGTCTTCGGGAGTTTCCAAGCTTTCCATATACACATGCGGATTCTACGCCTTAGCCATTCGTCTGTTACACGCAAGAGACACTTCATATCGGCAAGGTGATAATAGCCGACCCAACCTCTTATGTATTCTTTCAGCTTTTGCTTTCTCTTGGCATATCCCCATCCGTTGCTGCGACTTGTCAGTTCTTTCAACCTTGACTTCAT
>CAVBFA010000246.1:0-3450 GCA_963594595.1 Oscillibacter sp.
CTTCAAATCACGTTTACTTGCCATAATATTGTTGAAATTTTAGATTAAATAAATACGTTTTATAATCAGCCACAAATATAGCCTTTTTTCTTTGATGTAAAACAATAAATGCAATAAAAAATGTTTTAATGATGATTAAATGTGATTTTTCTTCCTTATTCGGAATAAAAATCTTACATTTGCACGAAGAAAGCAGGCGGAGGGGCTAATCCCGTATGTCTGCGGACAAATGTCATTAGGTGTTAGACATATATTAATATTCAGTGGAGCAAAGGGTAAAGAGCAATATGGCTTGGGAATAGTAAACATTCCCGTTGTAGGTTGTGTCGCTTTCTTTTCATGATGCTCGGCGTCGCTTGCGGCGCAGGATCACTTTCAGACTGACAACAACAAACAATTTAAAGTATTTTTTATGGAGAAAAGTGTTTTCCAGCAAGCCCGAGATACCTTCACGCCGGTTCTGCCGGTTGGCTTGCGGACAGCAGTAGGTATTAAGGAAGGTGAGGCAACGACAAGCGTTGCTGATCAGGAGGTGATAAAGAAAATGTTCCCCAACACATACGGAATGCCTGTCGTGGAGTTCGTAGAAGGCGAGGAGCGAGGCACGGATCCTATCAACGTGGGTGTAATCCTGAGCGGTGGACAGGCTCCTGGCGGCCACAACGTAATAACCGGACTCTTCGATACCATCAAGAAAATCAATCCACACAGCAGACTTTTCGGATTCCTGCTCGGACCGGGCGGACTTGTTGATCACAAGTATATTGAGATTACTGAGACCTACATCAACGACTTCCGTAACACGGGTGGTTTTGACATGATTGGCTCAGGAAGAACCAAGCTCGAAAAGGAAGACCAATTTGAAAAAGGTTACGAAATACTGAAATACCTCAACATCAAGGCGCTTGTCATCATCGGTGGCGACGATTCCAACACCAATGCATGCGTGTTGGCTGAGTACTACAAGATGAAGAACTATCCTGTTCAGGTGATAGGATGTCCGAAAACCATCGACGGCGACCTTAAATGTGAACAGATAGAGGCGTCTTTCGGTTTCGACACGGCAACGAAAGTCTATTCGGAACTTATCGGAAACATTGAGCGCGATTGCAACTCGAGCCGTAAATATTGGCACTTCGTTAAGCTCATGGGCCGTTCAGCATCACATATTGCTTTGGAGTGTGCCCTGCAATGCCATCCAAACCTATGTCTGATATCAGAAGAGGTGGAGGCAAAGGACCTGAGCCTCAACGATATCGTTGAAGATATCTGCCGTATGGTGAAATATCGTTCTGACCGTGGAATGAACTATGGAGTCGTGCTTATCCCAGAGGGACTCATTGAGTTCATTCCGGCAATCGGCAGACTCATTGATGAACTCAATGATCTGCTCGCCCTTCATGGCAATGATTACAAGGATCTCTCGCCTATGGAGCAGAAGCAATATATTATAGAACATCTTTCTGAAGAGAACCTCAAGACGTTCGAAACGCTGCCCGATGACGTGGCACGACAACTCTCGCTAGACCGCGACCCACACGGCAACGTTCAGGTTTCGCTTATCGAGACAGAACGTCTACTTTCGAGAATGGTGGATGCAAAGTTGCAGGCTTGGAAAAAAGAAGGCAAGTTCAATGGAAGTTTCAACTCTATCCATCATTTCTTCGGTTATGAGGGGCGTTGTGCAGCGCCATCCAACTTCGACGCAAACTATTGCTATGCTCTTGGAGCAAGTGCTGCCCATCTCATCGCCAACGGCAAGACTGGCTATATGGCTGTGGTACGCAATACTACAGCCAAACCTGCAGATTGGAAAGCGGGTGGAGTGCCTATCACGTCGCTCTTTAATGTGGAACGACGCAATGGTGAGATGAAGCCGGTTATACGCAAGGCTCTTGTTGACCTCAACGGCAGGCCGTTCAAGGAACTGGTTGAACACCGTGACGAGTGGTCGAAGGAGACATCGTTCGTATATCCTGGACCGGTGCAGTATTGGGGACCTTCTGAACTCTGTGACCGCACTACCAAGACTCTCGCATTAGAGAGAGGAGGAAAAGCGTAGGATAGATTCCTGAATATGATAATCCTGACCTCAAACCTTTTACACTTCCTTTTCAGGAGGTGAGGCTGGTTTGAGGTTTGGATGTTTATATATCTATAATAAATTCACACCATGACAACCAACAGAAGAAGAACAGTAAAGCCAACAGGGCGACGCTCCTCAACGAAGCATCGTCCCGCTGTGAGGCGACGCTCTGCACATAAGTTTGGAGGACTGTTTGGGCTGCTCTTCGGTACGCGAGCAAGGCTGGCATGGTGGACGGGAGGAATACTCATAGCTGTGGCTTATGTCTGGGCATTCTATTATTTCTTCGTTGGTCCATTCGGATTCAGATGGCGGGCGCTCTATGGTGATGCGAACTATCCTGGCGGTTATGAAATCAGAGGCATCGACATCAGCCACTATCAGGGAGATGTAGATTGGGACCAGTTGCAGAATGCAATGATAGAGAAATGCCCCATCCGTTTCATTGTCATGAAGGCTACCGAGGGTTCAAGCAAGATAGATCCGTCATTCAAGTATAACTTCAGGCAAGCTCTGGAATATGGTTATATCCGAGGAGCTTACCATTTTTGGAGCAACCGCTCTTCGGCTCGCCAACAGGCTTATTTCTTTCTCAACAACGTACCTCTCGAGTCGGGAGATCTCCCGCCTGTGCTCGATGTGGAACACAAACCGAAAGACAAGAGCGTCGAGGATTTCCAACAGGACATTCTCACATGGCTTCATATCGTGGAAGACAAGTATCATGTAAAGCCGATAATCTATACATATTATAAATTCAAGAAGCAGTATCTCGACACTCCCGTCTTTGATGACTATCCTTACTGGATTGCTCATTATTATGTGGACAAAATAGAATACCAGGGCGAATGGAAGTTCTGGCAGCATACCGATGCCGGCAAACTTCCAGGCATTAAGGGCTACGTTGACTTCAACATTTATAATGGGTCATTCTATGATCTGAAAAAGCTCTGCATAGATTAATGTCTCTTTTGGGTGTTGAGGCAATCTTTGAGAATTCTATAATTCCTTGCCCTGTTTTCTGTTACTATTCCCCCTGTTTGTGTCGCGTAAACCTATTATTCTTCTGATACAAGTAGGCGGTTTATGCTTGTCAAAACGTTGTTTTTTGCTTGCTGAAAAGCTATTGACCGTTTTGGGTTTAATGTTTGTTGGTCTGCTTTGTAGAAGAGGTAGAGGTCTTGGAATGAATGACTTCCAAAAGAAATAGTAAATTAAGACAAAGCCAAGGTCCAAGAATTCTCGTGACATATCAACTTAAAAAAACAAAAAGCTCAACAAAATCTTTTTGTTTGTAAATAATTTGCATTATCTTTGCATAAGATAAGCTTCGGCTCGGGATAAGAAATGAATGGATTCATTTC
>CAVBFA010000247.1:0-3423 GCA_963594595.1 Oscillibacter sp.
GATCACAATATAGACCGTCGGCTGAAACTCATTCTTCGGTTGGCAGAGAAAGCGGAAGACAAAGAGGCAGCCCACGGATAGTTTTAGCATAGGCTTGTTGTAAGAGTATGAAAAGCAATTATTCATTCGTTTAGTAATACAAGTATCTGATTTATTCAAAATGGCAGAAGGCATTTTCATAAATCAGATACTTTTAAATTGCATTTTTCCTAATATCTGGAAGTATGCTAAAAAATAATTCTGTATTTTTGCAAAGTATACATTAAACAATATAATACATAGACAAACAAATCAAAAAATAATCATGAAGAGAAATTCTGTTCTTATAGCAGCCCTGTTTGCCGGCACCATTTGCCAGGCACAGACTTTTGAGACGAAATATGCACGTCCGCTTGGTGATGTGCTCAATGATGTGGCAAAGCGCTTCGACGTTAGACTGAAGTTCAATGTAGACACCGCCGGACTGAAACTCGACTATGCCGACTTCCGTGTGCGTCCGTATTCTCTGGAGGAGACGTTTGACAATATTCTGAAGCCCTTCGACTTCTATGCCCTCAAGCAGAACGGCAACCTCTATAAGATAAAGAAATATGAATATCCGCGCCGTCAGGCTTCCGACGGATGGAAACTCCTGCCGTATCTCGCTTCCAAGTATAGCGACCGGGCGTCATGGGAGCTGCGTCGCGACTCGCTGCGTCGTGAGGTGCGCCAGCGTCTTGGCATCGACCCGTTGCTCGCCCGCTGTTCCAAGGAGAAGCCTCTCGTGTCGAAAATAAGGAAATACGACGGATATACCGTTCAGAACTTCTGCATGAAGACGGTTGGCGGACATACCGTGAAGGGGTCAATATATACTCCTGCCACCAAAGGCAAGCATCCGCTTATCATCTGTCCCAACGGCCATTTCATCAACGGCAGATATGGCACCGTGCAGCAGCAGCGTCTTGCAACACTCGCCCGTATGGGAGCCATCTGTGTGGATTATGACCTGTGGGGATGGGGCGAATCAGAAGATGAAGTGGGAGCAAAGGCGCATCAGACTGCCGAGGCTCATCAGATGCAGGCCCTCAACGGCATACGCATCCTCGACTGGATGATAAACCGCAAGGATGTAGACAAGACGAGAGTGGGAGTGAACGGCGGTTCGGGCGGCGGCACACAGACTGTGCTTCTCACAGCCCTCGACGACCGCTATACGGCTGCCAACCCAGTTGTGAGCCTTTCGTCGTGGTTTGATGGCGGCTGTCCCTGCGAGAGCGGCATGCCGATACAGCTCGCTGGCGGCGGTACGTGTAATGCGGAAATAGCAGCCATGTTCGCTCCGAAACCGATGATGCTCGTAAGCGATGGCGGCGACTGGACCTCAACCACTCCCGAACTGGAATATCCCTATCTGCAGCGCATCTATGGATACTATGGCAAAACGGAGAACATAAGCAATGTTCATCTGCCGAATGAGCGTCATGACTTCGGTCCGAACAAGCGCAATGCCGTTTATGATTTCTTCATCAAGACCTTCCGTCTCGATGCCTCGAAGCTCGACGAGAGTAAGGTGACGATAGAGAAAGAAGAACAGTTGAAGTTTGGAAATAAATGAGTGGACAAGTAGACGAGTAGACAAGTAGACGAGTGGACGAGGAGATTTCTGTCGGCAGTTGATGTACTGTCTGAGAAAAACATTTCTCCTTGTCTACTCGTCTGCTATTTGGTATATCCCAGCGACAACACGCTCAGTGCCTTTGCACCGCCTTTGAGAAGTTCCTTTCCGCATTCCATTATCGTGGAACCCGTAGTCACCACATCGTCAATGATAAGCACATGCTTGTCTTTTATCTTCTTTGCGTTGCGTAGCGCAAAAGCATTCTCCACATTCTCCCTCCTTTCATATCCCCTGAGTCTCGTCTGCGACCCGTTATAGACAGTCCTCTCCACCGCCTTGTCTGCGATGGGTATTCCCGTAGCCTCACTTATTCCGAGTGCCAGATGATAACTCTGGTTGTAACCTCTCTCCCGCTTTCGCTTTTTCGTTATCGGGATAGGTACAATCACGTCGATGCCGTCGAAGAATCCCGCTTCGTCACATTCCCTTGCCATGATGTGTCCCATGTCTTCAGCCACATCCCATCTTCCCTCATATTTCATTTTCAGCATTATGCCCGACGATGGCGAGTGGGGCAGATAATAGAACAGTGCCGCAGCCTTCTCTATCGGCATCAGTCCCCAGAAACACTGTGCCATTTCATTGTCGTATGGAGAGGAGCAGAATGCGGTGCGTGGCAGATGCAGGTTACACGCCATGCAGATGGAGTCTTCGGTTATGCCGAGCCTCTCATGACACACGGTGCAGAGCCTTGGCATCATGAGGTCGAAAATGCGTCTTGGAAAACTTATTCTCACTTGCATATCGTTATTGTATTTTTCTGCTATGCTGATTGCTATAATATCTTCAGTGCTATGGCTGCGCAGGCTTCAGCATCTGCCAGGGCGTGATGGTGGTTTGTCAGGTCATAACCGCAGCGGGCGGCGATGATGTCGAGGTTGTGCCTGCCTTTTGGCCATACCCGGCGTGATGCTATGCAGGTGCAGAAGAACGGGTAGTCGGGGTAGTCCATCTGGTATACACGGAACACGGCTTTCAGACAACTCTCGTCGAACGCCTTGTTGTGGGCAACGAGAGGGAGACCAACTATCTTTGGCTCTATCTGCTTCCACACTTCGGGAAAGACGGGAGCATCTTCTGTGTCGGCAGCGCACAGGCCATGCACCCGCATGCACACATAGCTGTAGTATTCTGGTTCGGGTTTGATTAGCGAGTAGAACTTGTCCACTATCTCACCGCCCCTGACTATCACGATGCCCACAGAGCAGACCGATGATCGCTCGCTGTTGGCAGTCTCGAAATCTATTGCTGCAAAATCCTGCATTCTTATCAGTTTTATATTATTGTCAACATCCCTTTGATTCTCTGGGATATTGCAAAAATACACAATTTCTCAGTCATATAAGCATCTCTGTTTGTTTTCTCTCTAAAAAATATTTTGATGGGCTTGACTCCTGTCTGGGAGAAAAAGGTTATTGAAATGTGTTATTCAAGCAGAATATTATGATGGTGTGAACAAAGAAGATACACCAGAGCAATACCCAAATGCAGAAAATAGATTACTATAATCTTGATATGATCATTTCTGTCGGATATAGAGTGAAAAGCCGGAATGGAATTGTTTTCAGAAAATGGGCTAACAGTATTTTGAAACAGTACCTCATCAGAGGCTATGCCATAGACCAGCGTCGCCTCGACCACTATGATGATTTGAAGGATGTGGTTCGGTTGATGTCGTGGGCTCTAACCCTCCAAGACAAAGTATCTGAAAGAGAATACTCCGGACTGTTCTGTGTCATCACTTTCTATGTTTTATCCCAACT
>CAVBFA010000248.1:0-3366 GCA_963594595.1 Oscillibacter sp.
TGCCTGCATTGAACAAATGCGTGCAGATCGATACGACGAGACATGCATCGAGGTCCATCGGCGACGATGGCAGAAAGGAATAGTCTCCTATTTGAATGCACAGGGGACTTCAGAGTACACCGAACAAGCTGGGCAAGACTTTTTATCCAGGATATTACCAGGTCTAGCTCCTTCCACCCAAAGAGGTCATCAAAGAGGAATCAATCTTCTGACCGAATTTATGCACACAGGTGTTGTGCGCCGACGGATTGTCACACTGGTGGAGCATCCTCTCCCCGGAGAGTTGGGCACTATAATCCTTAAGTACCTTGAGGATTTGAAGGCGCAGCGACGCGCAGACCAGACAATATCAAACCACCGACGGCTTCTCAGCTACTTTCTTGAGGGATTACGGCGAAAGGGAATATCTCAGTTGGCAGACCTCACGGAGTCAGCAATCATTGAATTTGTTGACCACGCCCATACCTGTAAGAGAGAACACTTCTACTCCATACGCCAGTTCTGCCGATTCCTAAGTAAAGAAGGTTTTGTCGACAAAGATCTTGGATATGCATTGCAATCCAACAACTTCCCCAATCATGAAAAACTACCCTCCGTATATACTGCTGAGGAAATACTCAAAATCGAGAACACCATAGAGCGTTCTTCTCAAGTGGGCAAGCGTGACTATGCCATATTCACCATTGCCTCGCGACTCGGGTTAAGAGTGTCGGATATCGCGGCGCTAAAATGGAGTCAGATAGACTGGGATAACGGCACGATTTGTCTTTACCAGAGCAAGACAAAAGCTCCGGTGGAACTTCCATTGCTTCGTGAGGTCGGGGAAGCTTTGGTTACCTATGCCAGAGACGCCAGACCCCAAAGTAAATACGATGAGGTTTTCCTCACGGCAGCGGCTCCCTTTAGGCCCATGACACGTATATCTCTCAATGGAGTGGTTAGCCGTATCATGCAATCTTCTGGAATTAACTTGACAGGAAGACGCTTCGGTCCTCATTCACTGCGCCACTCTCTGGCGAGCAATATGCTGATAAAGGGAACAGCAATCTCCACAATCTCCAGCGCGTTGGGGCATGAGTCAACCCAGACCACCATGGAATACTTGCGCATTGATGTGACGAATCTCAGGGAATGTGTGCTTGACATCCCTCCTGTGGCCGAGGATTTTTATGAGCAGGGAGGAGGTGTTTTCTATGATTAACTACACCTTTAAAAGCATCTTTGCGCCTTATTTTGAAAGCTTCGTGAAAATGAAAGCTGCGATGGGCTTCACAACAGAAAAGTTCGAGTATATCTTCAAGGAACTCGACCTTACCGTCCTTGGACTCGATATGGAAGAGCCCATCCTGACGAAAGAAATCGTTGCAGAATGGAGGAAAGGAAGAGTCAACGACCGTGAAAGGACACTATACGACAAATGGTCAGCCATAAACCAGTTCGCTCGTTATCTTTGCCATTGTGGATTCATATCCTATGTTCCACCGATGCCTCGCCAGAAGGATAAAAGGTTTATTCCAAGAATTTTTTCCTCAGAAGAAATTAATGCACTGTTTAAAAAAGCTGACCAGCTGCGACTCTCTTCAACAAATGGCAAAAGGAACGCTATGTTCTCAATACCAGCATTGCTACGCGTTCTGTATGCCACGGGGATGAGAATCGGAGAGGCGGTACGTCTGACCCTATCTGACGTGGATTTGGAGAAGGGCCTGATTACCATCGTAAAATCGAAGAACCAGCGCCAACGCTTGATACCAATAACTCCCTCACTCGAGGAAGTCTTGAAACAATACATCGTCCACAGGACGAAAATGCCTCTTCGGAATCATCTAGATGCCAATGCGCCCTTCTTTATCAGCTATACAGGAAGTAAAATCACCAAAGGCACTGCCTACTGCTGGTTCAGGAAAATATTGAGGATGGCAGGCATTCCATTTATAGGCGATCACCGTGGTCCACGTGTCCACGACCTGCGGCATACCTTTGCCGTTCACTCACTCATGAAACAGGTTCGCTCCGGTCGAGACATCTATTGTCTTCTTCCTATACTGTCGGTCTTCATGGGGCACAAAACCCTTGCGGGAACCGAGCATTATGTGCGTCTAACAAGTGAGATGTTCCCAGAACTCAACATTCAAATCGGGGAAGTGTCCTCTTATGTTTTTCCTTCACTTGAAAAAATAGTCCGTGAAAATGAAGAATGATTTTGCCAAACACGTTACAGGCTTTTTCTCCAACTATCTCTCTGCAGAAAGAGGAGTAAGCCCCAATACAATGCGCTCCTATGGAGCAGCCTTTGCGTCCTTCCTCGACTTCATGAAGGAAAAGAAAGGAACTGCGGCCGAAAGGCTTACTCTTGACCATATAAATCGCAAAAATGTCCTGGAGTTCCTTGACTGGATCCAAAGCGGAGGATGCTCCGTTTCGACTAGAAACCAGCGCCTTGCCGCACTGCATGCGTTCTGCAAATACATGCAGTATGAGGATGTTGGTCATCTTCAGCAATGGCAGGAGGTCATGTCCATTAAGATAAAGAAGACGATAAAGGGGACTATGAACTATCTGACCCTAGATGGGATGAAGCACCTACTGTCGGTAATCCCCACGAACACAAGACGTGGAAGAAGGAATCTGGCCCTGCTGTCCACGTTATATGAGACTGGAGCCAGGGTTCAGGAACTCATAGACCTTAGACCGGTGGACATAAGTTTAAACCAACCATGCCATGCCGTGCTCTTTGGCAAGGGACGCAAAAAGAGAATAGTGCCTCTTCAGGATGCCCACGTTGAACTCCTTAAATCATATATGGAAGAAAACTGTCTATTGGAAGAGCATGTTAATCAACGACCTCTCTTCCAAAATGACAGAGGTGGCAAACTAACTGGAGCCGGCATAACCTATATCCTGAAAAACTACGCCTCAATGGCGAGGGGCACGAGCAGCGACCTAATCCCTGAAAAGATAAGTCCTCACAGCCTTCGCCACAGCAAGGCCATGCATCTCCTACAAGCAGGTTTGAATCTTGTTTATATCAGAGACATCCTAGGCCATGTGTCCATACAGGCAACAGAAGTATATGCAAGGGCCGATTCCAAACAAAAAAGAGAGGCGATGGAGAAGATATACGTGCCTCTCATACCTCAATCAACAGAAGAATCATCATCGTGGGAAAAAGATCCCGAGCTAAAAACATGGCTCAAAAGCCTTGGTAAATGATAATATTATCCAAAGTCCTAAAAGAAAGTAATCAGATTAAAATCTTGGCAATCAGGGTTGCTGCCAAAAGGACTTTGGATAATGCTTTACTTTTGATAAGAGAGTCTTGGCAGTTGGAAAACGGTGAGATTGATGGCTGTGCCACCTTTCAGC
>CAVBFA010000249.1:0-3352 GCA_963594595.1 Oscillibacter sp.
TGCCTTGGCTGCCTTCTCAAAGCAGCTTGAGGTTTTCTCGATACGGTTGTCGAGGATATCGGGGAAACGCAGCAGCACGGGCGCCGAGATGTCTCTCAGGGCAAGTTCGTCCATCACATCACGAATGTCTATCTGTGTATTGTCCTTACACGGAGTGACATATACGTCACCCTTGTCGTTGATGCCGAAGTAGGATGTGCCCCACCCAACCATATTGTACAACTCCTTGGAGTCGTCAATAGTCCATTTCTTCATTTGTCTTAGCTTTCTACTATTATTAAAAATATATTTTTCATGACTCGTCCCAGCCATTTTCCTCCTGCATCACAGGGGGAATGGCGGGGGACGAAAGGATTAACTCTGATTATTTATCTGTTTGATTATGCATTACGATTTCAGCGAGCCGCCTGCCTCTGTCGCGTCTCCAGGGGTTCAGCATTGCAGCATCCGGCGTATCTTCCTCACCGACACTTTCACCTTGTCTCTGGAATCGAGCACGTTGACGTCGAGCACGTGTTTCGCCTTGCTGTAGTATGGTTCCCGTTGCTGGAGCTGCTGTCTGACGAAGGCTTCCACTTCTTCGGGAGTCTTGTTCAGCAGCAGCGGCCTCACGCTCTTTCCCATCTTCAGATGGGCATAGAGCACTTCGGGAGTCGCCTTCAGATACACCGTCTCGGCCTGGAGGTTCAGATAGTCCATGTTGTCGAAGAAGCAGGGGGTGCCTCCGCCGCAGCTTATCACCACGTTTTCAAACTCTGCAACCTCGTGGAGCATGTTGCGCTCTATCCGGCGGAACCCTTCCTCGCCTGACTCATCGAAGATCTGCGCCACGGTGCGGCGCATGCGGCTCGTGATATACCAGTCGAGGTCGTAGAACATCAGTCCCATGTCTTTGGCGAGCATTCGTCCCACGGTGGTCTTGCCGGCTCCCATATATCCGATAAGGACTATTCTGTGCATAGGCTCTGTATTGGGATGCTTATTTCTTCACTGCATTGTTGATGATGTCCATACACTCCACATAGGTCAGCTCGGCGGCACGCTCATGCAATGCCTTGGGCAGACGATAGTTCTTGCCGTCGTAAACGAGGTACGGACCGTATTTACCCTTCATGACCTCAAGCTGCGGATCCTCCTCAAACTTCTTCAGATGGCGCATGCTGTCTTCGATGCGGCGGCGCTCTATGAGTGCCACTGCCGTGGAGAGCTTGATGCTGAGGGGATCTTCGGTGGATGGCAGCGACACATACTTCTTGTTGTGCAGGATGTATGGTCCGAAGCGTCCTGCGCCGATCACCACCGGTGTGCCTTCGAAGTCGCCGAGCGTACGTGGCAGCTTGAAGAGTTCGAGTGCCTCGTCGAGGGTTATTGCCTCCATGCTCTTGTCTTTAGGCAACTGTGCGAAGCGTGGCTTCTCCTTGTCTTCTGCCGTTCCTATCTGTATCACCGGACCGAAGCGTCCGATCTTCACAAACACCGGTTTTCCGCTCTTTGGGTCGGTGCCGAGCTCGCGCTCTCCGGCTTTGTGCTCCTGTCGGCTGTTCATCGTCTTGTCCACCTGCGGCTCGAAGCTGGAGTAGAAGTCTTTCAGCATGTCGGTCCACTGCTCCTTGCCCTCGGCGATGGTATCGAATTCCTGCTCCACCTTGGCGGTGAAATTGTAGTCGAGCACATTGGGGAAGTGTTCGAGCAGGAAGTCGTTCACCACGAGTCCGATGTCTGTTGGCAACAGTTTGCCCTTCTCGCTGCCCACGGTCTCTGCCTTCTCAGTGGCTGTGATGGTGTTTCCCTTCAGCGTGTCGATGGCGAAAGTGCGCTCGTCGCCCTTGCGGTCGCCTTTCTGCACGTATCCTCGCTGCTGTATGGTGCTGATGGTTGGTGCGTAGGTTGAAGGGCGTCCGATGCCCAGCTCCTCCATCTTGTGTACGAGGCTTGCCTCGGTATATCGCTGCGGACCCTGGCTGAAGCGTTCTGTCGACACCATCTCGCCTCGCTGCAGAGTGTCGCCCTCTGCCATTGGCGGCAGCTGGTTTGTGGTCATCTCACCTGAGTTCTCATCATCGTCAGACGACTCTCTGTATACCTTCAGGAATCCGTCGAAGGTCACCACTTCGCCGTTCACGGTGAATTTCTCGTGTACCACGGTGCCGTCGGCATGGCGTATCGTGATGCCCACGGTGGTCTTCTCTATCTGTGCGTCTTCCATCTGGCAGGCTGCCGTGCGCTTCCATATCAGCTCGTAGAGCCGGCGCTCCTGTGCCGTGCCCTCCACTGTCTTGGCGTTCATATACGTAGGACGTATTGCCTCGTGGGCTTCCTGCGCTCCCTTGGAGTGGGTGTGATACTGGCGTGTCTTGTGGTATTTCTCTCCCCATGTAGCCTCTATCTCTTCCTTGCAGGCATTGATGCAGAGGGATGAGAGGTTCACGGAGTCGGTACGCATGTATGTTATCTTTCCGTTCTCATAGAGATGCTGTGCGAGCATCATGGTCTGCGACACGGTGAATCCCAGCTTGCGTGCTGCCTCCTGCTGCAGTGTGGAGGTGGTGAATGGCGGTGCCGGTGTGCGTCTGAGGGGTTTCTTCGTCACGTCGCTCACGCTGAATGCGGCATCCTTGCAGCTGTTGAGGAATGCCAGCGCCTCGTCGTGTGTCTTGAAGCGTGTGTCGAGCTCTGCCTTCACTTCTGTCTTCTTGCCGTCGGGACCGATGGCGAAGAATATGGCGTTCACCCGATAGTATGGCTCTGACTTGAATGCCTGTATCTCTCTCTCGCGCTCCACGATGAGTCTCACTGCCACGCTCTGCACTCGTCCGGCAGAGAGTGCCGGTTTCACCTTGCGCCACAACACTGGCGAGAGCTTGAAGCCCACGATGCGGTCGAGCACACGGCGTGCCTGCTGGGCATTCACGAGGTTCATGTTGAGGAATCGCGGATGCTGGATGGCGTCGAGGATGGCGGGCTTGGTAATCTCGTGGAACACGATGCGGTTGGTGTTCTTCTCGTCGAGTCCGAGCACCTCGCACAGATGCCATGAGATGGCCTCTCCCTCGCGGTCCTCATCGGATGCCAGCCATACCTTGCTGGCTTTCTTGGCGCTCGACCTCAGTTCTGACACGAGTTTCTTCTTCTCGTCGGGTATCTCGTAGTCGGGCTCAAGGGTTTTCAGGTCGATGCTTATTTCTTTTTTCTTTAGGTCGCGGATATGTCCGTAGCTCGACATCACCTTGTAGTCCTTTCCCAGGAACTTCTCGATGGTCTTTGCCTTTGCCGGGCTCTCCACTATAACTAAATTCTCTTGCATTTCTTATATGTTTTTTATTCCGGCACGTTCCTCCCACGTGCCCCTGTT
>CAVBFA010000250.1:0-2965 GCA_963594595.1 Oscillibacter sp.
AACATATATATAGAGTGCTCGTCACATGGGATTTCGACCATTCGAATATCCGCTTGATTTCATCCCAATAAGTCACTTCTTCATATTCGTAATTCTCTACAGGGGCTCCCGTGATGATCATTCCGTCGAATTTTTCTTTTTCTATCTTGTCGAAGTCCTTGTAAAACATCATCATATGTTCAATTGGAGTATTCTTGGGCGTATGGCTCTTGAGCTTCATGAAGGTGATGTCAATCTGTAAAGGAGTGTTCGACAATAGTCTTATTAAATCCGTCTCCGTGGTTATTTTCAGAGGCATCAGGTTTAATATTACTATTTTCAGCGGACGAATATCCTGCGTATGCGCCCTCGTGTCATTCATCACGAAGATGTTCTCCTTTTTAAGGATGTCAACAGCTGGTAGGGTATCTGGAATTTTTAGTGGCATGTCTAATGATTTTTACAGTTGCAAAATTACCATTTTTAGCTTTTACGACCAAATAATTGGATGTCATTTAAACATTGCTGGGTGTAATTCTATTCTCGATTCGGAATGTGAAAATACCAAATTTGATAATCTTAATGTCCGATTTGGGTTAAACTCATTGTCGTATGATATGCTATGGGTATAAAAGAAAAAGACCAACCATTACTGTTTAAGTAAATGATTGGTCCCGGTTTATGTTATTAGTCTTTTCCTTTATTTAGCGTAAGCAATTGAACGAGTTTCTCTTATGACGGTAATCTTGACCTGTCCAGGGTAAGTCATCTCGTTTTGTATCTTTGTTGCTATCTCGCTTGACAATGCCTCAGACTCCTTGTCGTCCATCTTGTCAGCACCGACGATGACGCGTAGCTCACGTCCAGCTTGAATAGCGTATGTCTTTGTAACGCCAGGATAGCTCATGGCAATAGCCTCAAGGTCGTTCAGACGCTTGATGTATGCCTCAACAATCTCACGGCGTGCACCAGGACGTGCGCCCGATATCGCATCACATACCTGGACGATTGGTGCAAGCAGTGTGTTCATTTCCATCTCGTCGTGATGGGCACCGATAGCGTTGCAGATGTCTGGCTTTTCTTTGTATTTTTCAGCAATCTTGGCACCATAAAGAGCGTGTGGCAATTCGCTTTCCTCATCTGGCACCTTTCCAATGTCGTGTAGCAGACCAGCTCTCTTCGCCTTCTTTGGGTTAAGTCCAAGCTCTGAAGCCATAACGGCGCAAAGATTAGCAGTCTCTCTTGCATGTTGGAGCAAGTTCTGACCATATGAAGAACGGTATTTCATCTTACCTACAATCCTGATCAATTCAGGGTGCAGACCATGGATGCCCAAGTCTATGGCTGTGCGTTTACCGGTCTCGATAACTTCATTGTCAAGTTGCTTCTTGACTTTTGCCACAACTTCCTCAATGCGTGCCGGGTGTATACGGCCGTCAGCCACCAACTGGTGTAGTGCCAATCTGCAGACTTCGCGACGAATAGGGTCGAAGGCAGAGATGACAATTGCTTCAGGAGTATCGTCAACAACGATTTCTACGCCAGTAGCAGCTTCAAGAGCTCGGATGTTTCTTCCTTCACGTCCGATAATACGGCCTTTCACTTCGTCGTTGTCGATATGGAATACGCTGACGGAATTTTCTATGGCCGTTTCAGTGGCTACTCGCTGTATTGTCTGGATTACGATTTTCTTTGCTTGTGAGTTGGCGTTAAGCTTGGCTTCGTCCATTATCTCATTGATATAGCTTGCAGCTGCTGTGCGAGCTTCGTCTTTCATGCTTTCAACCAGTCGCGTTTTTGCTTCTTCTGCACTCAGACCAGAAAGTTCCTCCAGTTTCTCGCGCTCTTGCTGTTGCATTTTCTCAAGATCGTCAGCTTTGATCTGGAGGAGTTTCTTTTCGTTGTCGATACGCTGCTGTTGCTGTTCAACGTCCTGCTTGCGGCGAGCCATGTCCTCCTGTCTTTGGTTGAGGCTTATTTCTCTTTGCTTGAGTTTGTTCTCGCTTTGTTGGATCTTCTGGTTCCTTGACTGGATTTCTTTTTCAAGTTCTGCTTTTTTGTTTAGGAATTTCTCCTTTACCTCAAGCATTTTCTTTTCTTTCAAAACTTCCGCATCCTTTTGTGCGGTGTCCATCAATTCTTTGTATTTTCCATTTATAATGTAACGGAAAACAAAATATCCGCATAGTCCACCCACAATAAGGGCGGCCACTACTATTGCTGCTGTTATCATTTATTTATTACTTTAAGTTATTATTCTCTCTTTCAGATTGTTACTGTTGGCGAAATAGATGCTGCTATTTGAGTGCATCCTCTATTTCAGTCGTGATTTTAGAGAGAATGTCATTTATGGGGGTGGTGTCATTTTTCATTTTCTCCACCTCATAATTATAAGTGATATCAATAAGTGCCATATACAGAATTTCCTTATCGCTTTTCTTTCTTTTGAAAATTTCAGAATAAGCGTTAATGGCCTTGTTGATATCCTTTGCCGCCTCCCGATACGTAAACTCATCTGCACGGTCGATCACGACCGGCATGTCTGTATCGTAGATATGCAATCTTATATGTAGTTTTTCTTCTTCTCCTGCCATCACTCTGATTATTTTCCGCTTAACAGTGTGATACACTTGTTGACATCCCTGATCATGGAAGCTATCTTTTTCTTTGATTCTTCGATGTCGCCATCTGCAACTTCCAGCATTCTGGCTGTCTTCAAGCTTTTGTAGTTGTTCTGAGCCTGCTCCAACTCTAATTTCAACTGCTTGATTTCTGCCTCTTTGGCGTCAACCATTTCATAAAGCTCTTCATTCTCTTTCTTGGTTTCTTTATATTGGAGAATCATCTGCCTTATGCGCGTTGTAAAAAGTGTTATGATTTTATCATTGTCAGCCATCAGATACTATTTTGCCTACAAATTTAATGTTTTTTGTTTTATCGTACAAATTTTTCGTATAAAAGCCTTGTCTTATTCTTCGTTTTGTGG
>CAVBFA010000250.1:2975-3338 GCA_963594595.1 Oscillibacter sp.
ACAGCTTTCAGTACACTTTGGTCCGTGAAATTGTTCTTGTTGAAGATGTCGGAAATGGTCTTTTCCGTCATAGAATATATTGCCTTCTTGAATATAGAAGGCAGTCTCAATTTGAATTTCATCAAGTTGCCGGTAAGCATCATGAGGTTCTGTGTGAAATTCTGGAACTGCAAAAGGTATACCTGCACGTCTTGCATCTTCGAGCATCCTTTTCTGATGCTTTGGTCGATTTCTTTGAAGAAATAGTCTTCGGTGCCATAGATGTCACGCAGCATTTTCTTGCAGTGTGATTTTTCTCCTATACCTAATTTATTGTTTACTGTAGGTATGTGGAGTGAAGTCTTGAACTGTCTGAGGTCGGGT
>CAVBFA010000251.1:0-552 GCA_963594595.1 Oscillibacter sp.
GTATAGATAAGCGAAGACTATCGTGCCTATGCTCATAAGGGCTATCACTGTAGGCATGTGTCGGACGGCAGCCAAAACGAGATAGATTATAAGGGCGAGTGAAATTATCTGGTTGAACAATACCGCATCTTCATACCCCACAGGACGCTCCACCGTAATATATACGATACGGGTACTTTCTGTCAGTTGCACCAATATGCCGAATATGGATATAGCAGTCTTCAGTGGCATGCGATGCAGCAGATACAATACCAGCACGACAATCGTTGCCACCCACAGCAGAGCCGATATTATATGCAGCGGAGTGTCGCTGCGTCCTATCAATCCAACGATGTGCATAGGCACACCAGGCAAGACAACCGACAGGCTGAGCATCAGGAAAGTGATAAGACACAAACGTTGCTGCCAGTTGTGGCTGCGCTGATCAAGGAATGTGGCCATACGCTCTTTCAGTGTTATCTTCATAGCTTTATTTATTTATCACTACAAAGATAGCTCCTTTTTTAGACATTTTACCCCTTTTTACCCCTCTTTTTTCTATCTTTTACGTCT
>CAVBFA010000251.1:562-3312 GCA_963594595.1 Oscillibacter sp.
TTCGTGCTTCCCTTAAATTTGCACCACATCGAATAAAATAAAATCAAATAACTATTATGGAAACATTCAAATTCAAACACCAACGCAGAATATATCTCTACACTTTGCTTTCATTCCTGATGTGCATGTTAGGAGCAAGCAGTGTGTCTGCTGGTAACAGGACACCTCGCAATCCGATTGTGAATAAGATATGATATTATTACCAAACCTAATTAAATAAAAATATGATATTTATGAAAATCAGAAAAGTCCAGAACATCCGCAGCATCATTCTCTGTATGCTGCTTTCATTACCAATGTGTATGGTTTATGGCAGCAATGCCATAAAAGACCAGAAGTACAGTCAGACAGCATCATGCGACAAAAACGGCCACTCTTTAAAGGATGATGTCTGCCAAAGATGCGGACACGGTTTTTTCTCTTACCGTACCAAGAGCGGAAAGATTGTAACCTTTGCCAATAACATAGATTTCGGTGCAAACATCGTGTCGCATAGTGTAGTGAATGGTGAGTGTACGATAGAGTGCGACGGTCCGATAACAAAGATTCCCGATAATGCCTTTTCCAGTAAGGGTCTGAAAGGTGAGCTACTACGCATACCAAGGACTGTTACATACATCGGTACAAAAGCTTTCTATAACAATAAAGAGCTTTCAGGATTCCTCATCATCCCTAACTCGGTTACAGAGATAGGCGAAAGAGCTTTTTACATGTGTGGATTCAATGGCAGTCTGACGCTATCTAATAATCTGACAAAGATAGGAAACAGTGCTTTTAGCAACTGCGGTTTTACAGGTAATCTTGTCATTTCTAACTCTGTAACAGAAATTGGTCCATATGCTTTTTATATGTGTAGTGGTTTCAATGGGAATCTGACTCTGTCTGATAATCTTAAATCGATTGGAGACAATGCTTTTAGCAGTTGTGGAAAGCTAAAAGCACAAATTACATTTCCTGCAACATTGGAAAAGATAGGCACTGATGTATTTTCTGGTACCACTAACATCAAGAGTGTTAAGTTCCAGTCTTTGCCACAAGGCATCAATAATATAAAGCAGAAAGATGTAATTCTCAACGATGCCTCTTTCATAAGCGACCAGGCAACAGGCACTGTCAACAATATCTCCTACAGCCGCACCATAACCCCAACATGGGGAACCCTCGTATTGCCTTACTCTTTAACGCTTACCGGCAACGAACCATATAGCCTGTATGCTATTGAAAGCATATCTACAGACGAGCTTGTATTAAGCCGCCTCTATGGAGAAGTGGCTGCCGGGACACCATGTATGGTTAAGCGAAACGGAGAGCAGGAGGAAATGACCTTTACGGCAAATAACGCTACATTAAACATGACGATACAGCCGATTGCTGTAAACGAACAGAATTTCCAAGGCACCTACCATGCAAAGGAAGTGACCGACGGATATATCATCCGCAACGGTCTCTTATGGAACGTGGCAAAGCTGAAAGCGGCTTCGCCAGAGACAGAGGCGATAATGGTTGGTCCGTTCCGCTCATGGCTCGACGGCACGACAAATGGTGCAGCAAAACTCTCCATCCGCGTAGATGATTCCGCAACCGGCATCGACGACCCAATCTCGACTCTCAATGCTGACGATGTGGAATACTACGACCTGAACGGCAGACGACTTACCGCTCCGCAGCAAGGAATAAACATTATGAAGAAAGGTAACAAGACAATGAAAGTCATCATCAAATAAAAAAACTACACATTTAATATATTACCCCAAAAAGAACAAAAAAAATGAAAAAGAAAGAATATATCAAACCGGAGACAAACATACTTCAAAGTGAACCACAAGCTATCCTTGCAGGCTCTAATGGCAACAGCATAAATGTAGCATCAGAGAAACTCTATACAGAGGAAGAAGTCATGAAGCTGTGGGAAAGACCCGAACAAAAGACAATCTGGTCAGACTGATAATAAGTTGACGAGTTGACAAGAAGACAAGGAGATTCGTTTTCCTTGAAAATTGGTTCACAAACCTTAAACAAGTAATGCATATCTCCTTGTCTACTCGTCAACTTATATAAAAATGGCAAAACTATCACCTATTTTTTATCTTGCCATCCATCCTTGCCTTGAGAGCCTCATACAGGCTGTCGGTCGGCTGCAGACCGAGCTTACGACGAATATTGGCGCGTTGGGTGTTTACATTAGACTCCGTCTTGTTGAGAATCATACAGATACTGCCCAACTTACAGCCCCTCAATATCAACTGCGCAATATTACGTTCCGATGGTGTAAGGTCAGGAAAAGTCTGCTCTATACGCTCCCCTGTTGAAGCTTCCGCATTGATATACTTCGTCACGTTGTCTATGATATACTTCTGCGTCCTCTCGTTAAACTGTGAAAGGATAAGGCGCGTCTCATCCTCACTGTACTCCTTCTTCGCCAACTGTATGTACCGTTTCAGCTGCTCCTTGTTCAGTCTGAGCACATGCATCAACTCCTCTTCTTCCTGCTTTATCGATATGCCATGACAATGAAATTCCTACATGCCTCTGTTGCCCAGAAGTTATTTGTGACAAAGTCATCGATGGAGAAATCGTTCTTCAATTCTTTTATCCTATTCTCAGAATCCGCTCTTCCGCGATATGAGTCATATACAATCTTGGCCGGCAGGTCAAGAAAACTATTTGAAGCGTCCGTGAGACCTCCTCGTATAAGGGCATTGTCTTTCTATCTTATACCCACTTCATTTTTTCGCAAGCTCAAGGAAACT
>CAVBFA010000252.1:0-3301 GCA_963594595.1 Oscillibacter sp.
TTAGTGCACTTTGCAAATATAGAGAAAAAATCTGATATTCTCCTGCTTTGTGGGGAATAATTTCTACTATGTATAAGATTTAATACAAAAATATATAAAATACTAACGGTAGGAGTATTCTGACGCATTGTTAAATAAAATTAAAAGCTAAAAGTTTTTTAAGTAAAATATACAAAAACTGAAGAAATATTTATACCTTGCGGGCAGAATTAAGCTAAACAATATTAGAAACGAGAATGATAACTCAAGTACAGAAGTCTGTCTGCATCCGAAATTTTGTGTACAGATTGGTTGCATTAATCATACTGTGTGTGGCAGGACTTTTTCCTGCACAAGCAACAGAGGAAGACCTTAAAAGCCTTATGCAGCAGGAAGACTATATCAAAGCTTCGCTGATAGTGGTTTCGCCTGGCAAAGAAATATATTCTGCAGGCGGACATATTGCTATGCGAATGTCGTGCCCGATACAGGGTGTGGACTATGTATATGAATTTGATGCTGCTATGGATGATAGCAGTTCAGTAGTGGCACACTATCTGAACAGGACTTTACGAGGCGAGTATGTCAGACTGTATGAAACTGTTTTTATTGATAATGTGCGCAAGGAGAACCGACAGGCGGAGGAGTATACTCTAAATCTAACACCTGAGCAAGAGGTGACGCTATGGTCAAATCTTGATAATGCGGTGGACAGCAAAATAAACTATCCGTTTTCGCCATCTGAATACAACTGCTGTTCGACGATTCTTAGCATGATAGAATTGGCAGTAGAGGATGGTCTGTTTTCATCGCCAGAAGTGATGAGCAGCCTTGAGAGTTCGGGACGAAAGTCGATAGAGGATTTCTTTTGTGGCTCACCATTCACAGGTTTGCTGTGGAATATTCTACTGGGCAGAGAATTCGATTCACCCAAGCAGGCTGTGAACCTATATTATCCAAAGATGATTGGTCACACGCTATCGCTGATAAAGAATCCTGCTAACGGTAAGTTTCTCGTAAGTAGCGCGAAGGGCAATGCGGAGTTTTCTTCAGGCGGATATGGTGCTTTTGCCCCACACATCATGTTCTTGCTGGTGTTTATAGCGGCATGTCTGCTAACCATAATGAATATCAAGGGCAAATTGCGTAGGAGTGCACAAATATTCGATTGCAGTCTGCTAACTGTCAATGCAGCCATAGGTTGCGTTTTGTGGTACATGTTCTGCTCCTCGGTGTTTACGGAAGAAGTGTATGTTAATTATCTAATGTTCGTATTCACTCCGCTTCCCATTGCTCTGATGTTTATTCGCAAGTCTAATGTCAGACTATGGTTTGCCATAATCCTGTCGGCAGCGTGTGCCGCATCTTTAGCAGGCATAGCGTTCGTGCCTCAGCTACAATACTATTGCCTGTGGCTATTCGTGCTGACAATGCTTGTTAGAGGACTAAACTACATCTATAATGTATATAAAAACAACATAATATTAACCCTAAAAACAAAAGAATTATGAAACAGACTAAGACTCTAAGATTGTTTTTTGCTCTTGCAGTTCTGCTGTTCTCAAGCCCCACTTGGGCTGGAAGTTCGTGCTACAAGAACCTGTCATTCACTGTTAAAAATCCGGAGACGGCAAAAGGAATAGTGTATCTCGCTCCGTACATAGAAAGTGACAAAGAATACTGCGAGGTGAGCAAAGACCCTAAAGTTGCCAGAGTAAGGGGCAACATGACAGCATTAGGAAACGAATTCAAAGTTAAAGTGTTTTCGCTTCCTGAAGATGGGTATGTTCTTGACTGTCTGACGTCGTCTAAAGCCTATGCAAGCAAAAAATACCATGACGAAGCAATAAGAAGTTCTGAAGGATACCCGCTGTCGAGCATAGAATTAACAATAGACAACGATACGGCTTCTAATTGTACTTTTTCACGTCCTAAAGATTGGAAGAACGAAACACCTGTATATTCATGGGAATTGTGTTCTTATTTTATTCCTGCCACAAAGGCTACTGTAAAAAACTCAAGAGCTGGAGCACTTGAAAAAGCTGTAAAGTCTTGTCGATATGGTGAACGTACCAATACGCTGATTGTAAAAGGTCCACTTTCAACAACAGACTTCAAGTATCTAAATACGCTCAGTAAAGAGAAAGGACTGATACGTCTTGACCTCAGCAAAGCTTCCATAACGTCAATTCCAGACAGCGCCTTTTACGAAACTGGACTATATGAAATAAAGTTGCCAACAACAATCAAGAAGATTGGTAATGGAGCATTTGCCAACAGTATGGGACTAAAGCCGGTAAAGATTCCTGCCTCCGCAACAAGAGGAACCGGTATAATAACAGGATGCGAATTGATGGAACTAATGGGAGTCAAAGACGATAGCAATGTTAGTAATGACGATGGTGGCTCATTTCCATTTCTTTTGCCATACCTCTTTTTTTAACAGACCCCACAATAACGAGTAAATCTCATACTCTAATCAAATAGACAAAGAAATCTCCCCCGACAAATATGATTTCAGCATATTTATCGGGGGAGATCTTTTAGTTTTTGCAGGAGATTTTAGCAGAAGTTTTTAGCAGGAGTTTTTAGATAGAAATTAATCCATAAAACATATGGCTTTAACTTCTCTAACTTCTTTAACTCCTTTAACTTCTATTCTTTAACTCCTTTAACTTCTATTCCCCAAACTTATCTATCAGCAAGCCGAGTATACTCTTTGCTGTCTTGGATATTCTTGTATGCAGGACGGATGATACGACGGCTCTCGAAGTTGAGCTCTTCTATGCGGTGGGCAGTCCAACCAACGATACGTGCCATGGCAAATATAGGAGTATAGATTTCCTGTGGCAGACCAATCATCTCGTAGATGAAACCTGAATAGAAGTCGAGGTTGGCACAAGCAGGCTTTGTACGTCCGCGAGCCATCAAGCACTTGATGCCCTCTTGCTCTATGAGCTTCAAGAATTCGTATTCCTCCACTCTACCCTTCTCCTTGGCTAATTCGCCAGCCAACTTCTTAAGCTCAACGGCACGAGGATCGCTCATGGTGTATACGGCATGGCCAAGACCATAGATAAGACCAGTCTGGTCGTAAGCTTTCTTGTCGAGCATGCGCATGAGATAGGTGTCTATCTCGTCAATGTTTGTCCAATCGGCAATCTGCTCCTTTAGATGGTGGAACATGTTGATAACCTTGATGTTGGCACCTCCATGAAGCGGACCTTTCAAAGAGCCAATACCTGCTGCAATACTTGAATATGTGTCGGTACGTGTAGAACTTGTCACACGAACCGTGAAGGTAGAGTTGTTACCACCACCA
>CAVBFA010000253.1:0-3275 GCA_963594595.1 Oscillibacter sp.
AGGTCAATGCGATTTCGCCACGCTTGTTCTGGGGCAAATCTACTCCAACAATTCTTATTGCCATTGTTTAATAAAATTGATTGATTAATTAAAATTTTGATTTTACGAATCACGCACTCTCACTTTCGCAAGTGTGGGCACTATGACTCAGTTTCGTTTTTTAACCCTGACGCAACTTGAACTTAGGGTTCTTCTTGTTGATAACGAACAGACGACCCTTACGACGAACGATCTTGCAGTCGGGTGTACGTTTCTTTAATGATGCTCTTGTTTTCATATCTTTAAATTGTTACTTGTATCTGAAAACGATTCTGCCCTTAGTCAAGTCGTACGGACTCATCTCGACCTTTACCTTGTCGCCGGGCAGGATTTTGATGTAATGCATTCGCATCTTACCTGAAATGTGAGCAATAATCTGCACACCATTCTCAAGCTCGACTCTAAACATTGCATTTGACAGTGACTCCACGATTGTGCCGTCTTGCTCTATAGCGGATTGTTTTGCCATAAATATGTATTATTCTGTTTTAGAATTTGACTTTCCCTCCAACACGCAAACCTTTTATATATCAAAGGATGCCGGGTATTACTGAGGATTTTCTATTAAATCAAACGTTGACAGTATCTCTGCCTTACCTCGCCTTACGGCAATGGTATGCTCGAAGTGTGCTGCTGGCTTACCGTCGCGGGTAGCTATACCCCAGCGGTCTGGCAGGAGTCCAATTCGTCTGTCGCCCATGGTTATCATAGGCTCGATGGCAATACACATTCCTTCCTTTAGCATCACTCCGTTTCCACGCTTGCCGTAATTGGGCACCGCAGGATCTTCGTGCATCTCGCGTCCGATACCATGACCGGTGAGTTCTCTCACCACTCCATATCCGTGCGCTTCGCAAAAAGTTTGGATTGCATCACCTATGTCACCGACATGATTTCCTGCAACTGCCATTTCTATGCCTTTGTACAAAGATTGTCGTGTCACTGTCAGTAAATCTCTGACATCCTGACTCACTTCTCCGACACAAAAGGTATAAGCACTATCTCCGTTATATCCAGCAAAAAGTGTGCCACAATCAATAGAAATGATATCTCCGTCAGTTAAAATTGTTTTTTCATCGGGTATTCCATGAACTACAACGTTGTTGACAGAGGTGCAGATACTTGCGGGAAACGGCCCTCCAAAAGGATTGGGAAAGTTTTTGAAGGTAGGAACGGCTCCGTTGTCACGGATAAATTCCTCCGCTATCCTATCCAGTTGGAGGGTCGTCACGCCTGGTTTAATATGTTTGGCCAATTCTGCAAGGGTTTCACCTACTAAGTGGTTAGCCTTGCGCATCAGCTCAATTTCATCTTCGGTCTTTAGAAATATCTTCATTTCTCAAGAGGAAAATCAATACGCAGAAACAGCACCGTTACGTGTACGTCCTGAGTTGAGCAGTCCGTCGTAGTGACGCATCAGCATGTGGCTCTCGATCTGCTGGAGTGTGTCAATGACAACACCAACGAGAATGAGGAGTGATGTACCACCGAAGAACTGTGAGAAGGCCTGCTGAACATTGAGCAGTCCTGCGAGTGCAGGCATTATAGCAATGAAGGCGATGAAGAACGAGCCGGGGAATGTGAGTCGTGACATGATTGTCTCGATGTACTCGGCTGTGTCCTTGCCCGGCTTGATACCCGGGATGAAGCCGTTATTGCGTTTCATGTCCTCAGCCATCTGTGTCGGGTTGAGTGTGATTGCCGTATAGAAGTAAGTGAATGCGACGATCAGCGTAACATAGATGACGTTGTAGAGGAGGCTGCGGTTGTCCATAAGGGATGTTGCCCAAGACGAGGCACCGTCGCTCTGGTAGCGTACGAAAGCCAAAGGAATGAACATCAAAGCCTGAGCAAAGATGATCGGCATCACATTGGCTGCGAACAATTTCAGAGGTATGTACTGGCGAGCGCCGCCATACTGCTTATTACCCACGAGACGCTTGGCGTACTGTACTGGGATTTTGCGGGTACCCTGAACCAGCATGATTGAAGCACAGATTACTGCGTACAGAACCAAGATCTCTATGATGAACATCACAAGTCCACCGCTTGAGATAGCTGTGAATCGTGAGCCCAGTTCCTGCACGAAAGCCTGGGGCAGACGTGCGATGATACCAATCATGATGATCATTGAGATACCATTTCCAACTCCCTTGTCGGTGATACGCTCACCAAGCCACAGTATGAACATACTGCCTGCTGCGAGGATAATCGTTGCAGGAATCATGAACATTGTCCATGAGATGCCTGACGAAAGGGCCGCAGCAGCCTGCGCCTTAAGGTTAAGCAGGTAAGAAGGAGCCTGGAACAGAAGGATGAACACTGTGAGTATTCGTGTGTACCAAGTTATCTTCTTACGTCCGCTTTCGCCTTCGCGCTGCATCTTCTGGAAGTAAGGCACTGCCACTGCCAGAAGCTGCATGACAATAGAAGCTGAGATGTATGGCATGATTCCAAGCGCAAAGATAGACGCATTGGAAAATGCACCACCAGAGAACATGTCAAGCAGTGACATAAGACCGCCCGATGTCTGCGACTGAAGTTTGTCCAACATGCCCGGATTGATGCCAGGAAGCACCACAAACGAGCCGAAACGGTAGATAGCCGTAAACAGCAGAGTAATGAGGAGTCGCTGACGCAAATCCTCAATTCTCCAACAGTTCTTTAGTGTCTCAATAAACTTTTTCATCTACTTTTTTAGATAATAGTTGTGTTACCTCCGACTGCCTTGATTGCTTCCTCGGCTGTCTTTGAGAATGCGTGAGCCTTAACCTCAAGCTTAGCTGTGAGCTCGCCGTTGCCAAGAACCTTAACAAGGTCCTTGCCATTGGTGAGGTGAGCAGCCTTGAGCTCCTCGATTCCGATTACAGTGAGGTTCTTTGCCTCAGCAAGCTTCTGGAGTGTAGAGAGGTTAACAGCGAAGTATTCCTTGTGGTTGATGTTCTTGAAACCAGCCTTCGGTACTCGACGCTGCAACGGCATCTGTCCACCTTCGAAACCAATCTTTCTCTTGTAACCTGAACGTGCCTTAGCACCCTTGTGTCCACGTGTAGAAGTACCGCCAAGACCAGAACCTGGACCACGACCGATACGACGACGTGAATGTGTGGAACCTGCAGCAGGCTTTAAATTATTTAATTTCATAATTCGTTCTTTTAAGATTTAATTAATCAACTACAGTTACCAAGTGGTGAACCTTGCGAATCATTCCACGTGCGCTAGGAGTATCCTCAACC
>CAVBFA010000254.1:0-3234 GCA_963594595.1 Oscillibacter sp.
ATATATATATATGTCTGTGTCTTTTTTCTGTTTTTTAACGCATCTGCATTTTTTAACCCAAATCGGTCATTAGGGCTTGCTTGGATTTTGTTTTTTAGAAGAATGGATTTTGTTTGGCTTTTAATGAGTAACAGCGGGCTATTGCGAATTAAAAACAAGCAAAAGGCGCCTTATAAAAAGCAAAATACAGCAAGCAGTTATAAAATACAACATTGAACGGCCTAATGACCGTTTGGGGTTAAAACGATTGCAGATTTTGGAAACGTTTGCGGTAACGTTCCCAATAAAAAACAGAGGGGAAATGGAAATCCAGCCAAGAAATCAATCATATATTTGCAGCGTACAAACAGAACATAATCATGGGATGATGTCTCATAAAAGGAGAGACAAAGAATCTGTCACTATTAACTTTAAAATAATATGAAAGAATTGGTAATTGGAATCGGAGAGGCATTATTCGATATGCTTCCCGAAGGAAAGAAATTAGGCGGCGCTCCTGCCAACTTCGCCTATCATGTGTCACAGTTCGGTATAAACAGCTGTGCTGTCAGTGCCGTTGGCAAAGACGAACAGGGAAGGGAACTGACAAATGAGCTTGACTCGCATAATCTTAAATACCAGATGGATGAAGTGGATTATCCGACAGGAGAAGTCCAGGTGTCGCTCGACATTAACGGTATTCCGTGTTATGACATAAAAGAAAATGTGGCATGGGACAATATCCCTTTTACTCCGGTGCTGGAAGACTTGGCAAAACACTGTAGTGCTGTTTGCTTTGGCACGTTGGCACAGCGCAGCCAGGTGTCACGTAATACCATTCACCGCTTCCTCGACCTTATGCCCGACAGAGAAGACACATATAAGATTTTTGACATAAACCTGAGGCAGGGCTTTTTTACGAAGGAAATAATAACCGACAGTCTGAAACAATGCGACATTCTGAAAATCAACGATGAGGAACTGATAATGGTGAGCCGCCTGTTCGGATATCCAGGCATTGATCTGCAAAACAAGTGCTGGTTGTTGATGGGCAAATACAATCTTAAGATGCTCATCCTTACATGTGGTGTAAACGGTAGTTATGTATTTACTCCGGGACATGTTTCATTCGTTGATACTCCACATGTGGAAGTTGTCGACACTGTCGGTGCTGGCGATTCTTTCACAGGCGCTTTTATTGCGAGTATCTTGAAAGGCAAGACCCCGGACGAAGCACATAGAAAGGCTGTAGACGTTTCTGCGTTTGTATGCACACAACACGGAGCAATGCCTACGCTGCCAGAGGAATTCCTTGATTGAATAACGCATTCCTGACATCAGATGAAAAGGCTACTTTGTTTTCTTCTTATACTTGGCTGGTGTATAGACTCTGTCCATGCACAACTACATCTCAATGCCAAACTGCAGAACAATCATCTCTGGCGTGGCATGGAGGTGGCCGACGGAATAGTGCTTCTTACAGATTTCAGCTATACCATGGCTGACAACCATGTCACTGTAGGACTGTGGGGCGGTGCGAATTCTGAGGGGTCATACAAGGAATTCAACCACTACTTGAGTCTAAAAGCCGGTGGATGGCATCTTGACCTTTGGGATACTTATAATTTCTCACCGGGCGCGACATACAACAATAAACAATACTGGAACTATTCTGCACACGAAACAGGACGCTTTCTTGACATGACAGTGGGGTATCGTTTCAATAAAAAGAAGATTCCGTTGGCTTTGAGCTGGTCTACCGTTGTTTTTGGCCGCGACCGCAACAGCGACAATACACAGCAGAAGTATTCCACTTTCGTTTATGCAGAATGCCAATTATACAATAACAACGGTTGGAAGGTTGATACGGGTGTTGGTGGAGGTTTTGCGTTGAACAAAGCCGGAGAAGATGCACATTTCTTCGGCACCAAGGCGGGAATCGTACATATATCACTACGGGCAGGTCACGACCTGAAACTGGGGAATTACACTATTCCTGTATATGTCAATGGAATGTGGAACCCACAGAGCAATCAAAGCTATTTCCAACTTGGAGCGGAAATAATAAACTTTTAATTTAAATAATATGAATATCAAGTGTTTTACTACTGGGGTACAGCATATCGGTATCCCGACCAACGACATCAACAAGACGATAGAATTCTATAAAAGTTTGGGATTTGAAACCGCATTGCGTACTGTCAATGGCACTGAAGAGGTTGCATTTCTCAAACTTCACAATCTTGTGATAGAAACTTATCAAAATAATAATGCAAAAATGGAATATGGAGCTATTGACCATATAGCCATTGATGTGAAAAACATAGATAAACTGTTTGATGAGATGAAATCGTCAAACTGTTTCAAGATACTTGGCTTACAGGTCGAAAGCCTTCCGTTCTGGGAAAAGGGCGTGAAGTTCTTTACAATAGAAGGACCAAACAGAGAGAAGGTGGAATTCTGCGAAATGTTGTAGGGAAAAAGCTTTGTTGTTAATCACAGAAATGAAAAAGGCGTAACCGATACAGAAACGGTTACGCTTTTTCATTTTATCTTAAATTGGTCATAACCTAATGACCGATTAGGATTTGTTCCTGTTTTAGTCGTTGTATCCAGCGGTGAGCTCACAAATCTTCACCACTGTCTGCATAGCCTTCTCCATCACCTGGATGCTCACGAACTCGTATGGTCCGTGGAAGTTCACGCCGCCGGTGAAGATGTTAGGACAAGGCAGACCCTTGAACGAGAGCTGTGCTCCGTCGGTGCCGCCACGTATCGGCTGCACCTTTGGTGGCACGCCGCAAAGCTCCATTGCCTTCAACACGATGTCGATGACGTGCATGTTCGGGTCGATTTTCTCCTTCATGTTGTAATACTGGTCGTTAACGGCAATCTCCACCGTTCCCTCACCGTATTTCTCGTTCATCTTGTCTACTACAGAAACGATGAACTTCTTGCGGTCCTCAAACTTCTTGCGGTCGTGGTCGCGTATGATATACGACATCTTGGCGTGTTCGGTGTTGCTCTCTATGCCTAGCAGATGATAGAAGCCCTCGTAGCCCTCTGTGGTCTCCGGTCTCTCGTTGGCAGGCATCATGGCTGCGAGCTCAGTGGCGAGCATGCTGGCGTTCACCATCTTGCCTTTGGCGAATCCAGGGTGTACGCTGACTCCATTGATGTTTATCTTGGCAGCGGCAGCGTTGAAGTTCTCGTATTCCAGGTCGCCCAGGTCGCCGCCGTCGATGGTGTATGCCC
>CAVBFA010000255.1:0-1020 GCA_963594595.1 Oscillibacter sp.
GGTTCAGAAAGAAAGCCGGGCAAATGGGTAAGTATGGTTAGGCATACGTGGCGAGTAGCAGCTGCAGTAGTAGCCTTTATTATAATATGTGGCGGAATGATGTGGTATGAAGACTATACCAGAACAACACCGCCCGTATTGTCTGAGGACATTACTGGAGCCATACGTGAAAGCGTTAAAGCAGACAAGGCTGACATCTTGTTGACGGACGACAAAACAGCCGACATCCCATCACGTCAAATCATTAAGCCGCAATCAGTCAGCAAGGAGCAAATCATAGAGTATCAGCTTGATGCAGAAGAAGTGGAACGGATTCTTGAATCAAAGATGATAGAGACACAACGTGCTAAGGAGTCGTGGGTGCAGCTTGACGACGGTACGATGGTGCATCTTGGCAACAACTCACGCATAATATATCCCGAACGCTTCCCGAAGGCATCCCTATTCGGAGCGTCGTCTCCGCGCGAGGTTATTTTAGAAGGCGAGGCTTACTTTATGGTGGCTCACGATGCAAGCCGACAATTCATTGTACATACCCGTCAGGGTGACATCATAGATTATGGTACGGAGTTTTATGTCAGCACTAAGTCCAATACAGCTCGTGTAGCATTGGTAAGTGGAAAGATAGGTGTGAAGAGTGCCACAACGCAAGAGCGGATACTGCAACCTGGTCAAGAGGCAAGCATAGCAGCGGGTGGCAGCTTGTCGGTAGTTCAGACTGAAATAGACCGCTATGTAGCATGGAACACGGGCAAATACGCTTTCCATGAGGCTACGGTCAGAAAACTAATAGCGATAGTCTCAATGTGGTATGGCAGAGAGGTGCAATATGACGAGAGTCTTGCCGAGCGTACCGTTTCGGGTGTGCTATATAAATATGTAGACATCAAGCAGACGCTTGAGTCGCTCTCGTTGGCATTGGGTGTTGAAGGGAAATGTTTTAATGTGGGAAACACGAAGAAATAAAACAACTACGATAAAAGGAAAGACCAAATACATAACTTAATTTTTAAATCATCT
>CAVBFA010000255.1:1080-2094 GCA_963594595.1 Oscillibacter sp.
CATCTATTATGGACAAAACAGACAATTTAAAGACAACATTGCGTTGCTTCGGTTTCGCATTGATCATGTTGTTGAGTTCTCTGACTGCTGTAGCCCAAAGTAAATTAGCGTCGAAGGTGACACTTGACGAGTCGAAGGCCACAGTTGAGACAATTCTCAAGAAGATTGAGACTCAGACCGGACTCAGCGTGGTCATCAGTACAGAGCAGGCCAAGAAGATGCCTCTCATTTCTATTACTGCACACGGCAAGTCGGTTAAGCAGGTACTCGATGAGATAGCTGATAAGGCAAATTGCGCCTATAAGGTATCTGGCGAAATAGTTACTGTGTACATGCCGTCAAAACGTATTGTGAGTGGTGTGGTAATGGATGAGAAAGGCGAACCGCTGGTAGGCGTACAGGTAATGGGGGGGTAAAGAAGCCTCTTGGCATTACAGATGCAGAAGGACGTTACTCGTTCAGTATTCCTACCGAGCAGACAACGCTTAGATTCTCGTATGTAGGAATGAAGGCAGAGATAGCCGAATTTCCTAAAGGCACAAAGAACATTACTCGCAAAATCATCATGCATGATGGCGTACAGCTTGACGATGTAGTGGTGAATGGTATCTATGAGCGCAAGAAGGAAAGCTTTACTGGAGCTGCTACAGTTGTGCAGAAAGAAGAGCTTATGCGTAATGGTAGCCAGAACTTGCTGCAAAATCTGAAGAACATAGATCCTTCTTTTAAGATTGTTGACAATATGGAGATAGGTTCCGACCCGAATAAAATGCCGGAAATCCAGATGCGTGGTCAGCAGTCGCTTACTGATGTAAACGGTACCTATACAGGCAATCCAAATCAGCCGCTCTTTATTCTTGACGGATTTGAGACTGACCTTACTACCGTATATGACCTTGATATGAACCGTGTAGAGACAGTCGTGCTCTTGAAAGACGCAGCTGCCAAGGCTATCTATGGCTCGAAAGCTGCTAATGGTGTTGTTGTAATTGAGACCCGTAAGCCTAATCCTGG
>CAVBFA010000255.1:2189-3216 GCA_963594595.1 Oscillibacter sp.
AAGGTGACTTACAAGGGCGACTTGAACATTACTGTTCCCGATTTGACAGGATATAATCTTTGTAACGCTCGTGAGAAGTACGATGTAGATAAGACATTCGGTACTTTTAGCGACGACTGGTCAAAGGAACAGTATCTTAATAATATTATGAAGTCTATAGCAAGTGGTGTTGACACTGACTGGCTTGCACAACCTTTGCGTACTGGCATCGGTCATCGTCATTCTGTATATTTGGAAGGTGGCGACAAGCGCTTGCGTTATGGTGTAGATCTGTTGTATAACGACCTTAAGGGTGTTATGAAGGGATCTGACCGTAAGACCTTTACTGGTGGATTCTCTCTTTCTTACCGCTATAAGAGCTTGTTGTTCCGTAACCAGTTTAATGTTACGCTCAACCATGCTGACAACTCTCCTTACGGAAGTTTTTCTGAATATGCTACATTGAATCCATATTGGAGCCCATACGATGAGACCGGAGCATTAAAGCAGATTGCCGGTTCTACCGGATGTGGAGGACTTATTGGTGTTACAGTAGGCAATCCTATGTGGAATGCAACTATTGGAACAAAAGATTTCAGCAAGTACACAGGATTGAGCAATAACTTCTATATAGAATGGCAGGCGTTCAAGACTCTTAAATTGATAGGACGTTTTAGCTTGGCAAAGACCATTAGCAAGAGCGAGACATTCTATCCGGCTTCACACACCAAGTTCCTGAACTATAGTGAGGAGCGCTTCTTTGAAAAGGGCGAATATGGTATGGGCAATGGTGAAAGCAGTTCGTACAGCGCCGACCTTACAGCCAACTATTCGTTGCTGCTCAACAAGCATCAGCTTTATCTGAATGCTGGATATAGCATAAAGGAGGAACGCTCACAGAGCACTTATTTCCAGGTGATAGGTTTCCCAAATGAACGTACTGGCTTTATCACTTCCGGATTGGGCTTTGCCGAGAACTATCGTCCGTCGGGTGGTGAAAGCATCAGTCGCGAATTAGGCTTGCTTACCGCTTTGAACTATTCTTATG
>CAVBFA010000256.1:0-3164 GCA_963594595.1 Oscillibacter sp.
TGTAATGGTAACACTGCAGATTCTGGTCCTGCCTTTCCTGGTTCGAGTCCGGGTAGCCCAACGAAGCCAAAAGAGAGTTTGTTCATCATGAGCAAACTCTCTTTTCTTATATATCCCATACATACTACACCCTACGCTGCATCATACAGCCACCACACGGGCACTGTATGTCACATCAACAGAACCAGAGGGAAACAGGAAATGTGGAATTGCTTTACGCGCACGCGAATCAATATTATATACCGTCCTGCCTCTTTAAGATTCTCCGCCTCTCCGTTTCCGAAACTCTGTGGGTGAGCACCCCAGATGCGCCTTCACGAATTTGCCAAAGAAGGAGATATTGGGAAAATCGAGATAGTTGGATATCTCCTTCACACTCATCTCTGAATGAGACAGAAGACGATACACATCCTCCACTACATACTCTATAATCCAGTCATAAGCAGTCTTCCCGCTGTTGACCTTGCACACATTGGACAGATATTTACTGGTCACATACAGCTTTCTGCTATAGAACTCCACATTCCTTGGCTTTACCTCTATCGAGGACAACATTTCCATGAACTGTTTGAAAAGCAGGCTCCCCCTCGACATGCGCACCACTGTCCTGTCTGGACAGGCCTGCTCTATGATGCTCAACAGACAAAAGAGGAATGAGCCCACCAGACTACCCACTATCTGCTTCTTATATTTGCCTGGCTCTTTCACCAACTGTTCGGTGAGCAGAGCATGATACTTCACAAAAGTATCCATACTGGAGTCATCCACATGTATGATGGGGCGATATTTCAGATAGAAGGAAAGATCCACCACATCTCCTATATGCAACATCCTGCGTGCTATCTGTGCCGAAAGACACAAAGCCTTGGCTGTAAAGTCGATACTGAACAAGCACTCGTTAAGGATAGTATTTGGCTGGCAAATGAAGACGTCGTTGCTGAAGGCTGTGGTCTCCATCTTGTTCGCCCTCATGGCCACCCTGCCCGACGTAACCACAATGATAAGCAGGAAATCAACCCTTACCGTCTGAAGTTTCGAGAAGTTGCGCAAGTCGTCAATGATAACCACATCACTATCGGCATAATCCACAAACTCACCGTTAGCCAGCTGCTTGATGTCCGTGGTGTCTATTTTGTCTGCATGAGTCATAGATAAAACCTTTTATTCGTTGCAAATTTAGAAACAAAGCATCGATAGCAGTGGCACAATCGGCAACATTGTTGTTCTAATGTGGAATAAGTTCCACGAGGGAGCCTGAAATATACCAATCGGAACACCAAAGGGTGTTCCAAAGGCAATAGTTTTGCTCTCGAAATAACAGAAAGTTTGATTATGCAATGAAGAAAAAAGTATTTTTGCTTGGACTGATGTCACTTGTCTTTGCCAGCGCACTTGCCGACGGCAACCACTGGACACTTGACTCGCTGAGGTCACGGGCTGTGAGCAACAACAAATCACTCCTGATGGCAGAACAGAAAAAGGTTGCTGCACACTACATGCACAAGTCTGCCTCGACCAATTATCTGCCCAAGATTTCTGCCACAGGTGCCTATATGTACACAAGCCGGGAATTGTCTTTGCTTAGCGGCGAGCAGAAGAAGACTCTCTCGAATATCGGCACGGGGCTTTCAGCAGCAGTTCCCGACCTGGCTCCAATGAGCTCACAACTGAATTCCGTTGGCCAAGGACTTGTGGATGCTTTGCACACCGACACACGCAACGCTGGCGTGCTAGCTGTCACGCTCACACAACCCATCTACATGGGAGGCAAGATTCGAGCCTACAACAAAATCACCCAATTTGCCGAACAGGCTTCAGGCACGCTATACGACAAGGCTCTGCAGGACATCATTGTAGAGGTTGACGAAGCATACTGGAATCTGGCAGCCCTGCACAGCAAAAAGAAACTGGCCGAGGGATACAAGGCTCTCGTGGATAAGCTGGAGAAAGATGTAGAGCAGCTGGTATTGGAAGGAATGGCCACCAAAGCCGACCTGCTGAGCGTGAGGGTGAAGGTCAACGAGGCCGGCGTCACACTCATACAAGTGGACAACGGCATCGAACTATCGCGCATGAACCTTTGTCGCATATGCGGACTTGACATGAACGAGCCAATAGAGACTGCCGACTATACCGACGAAGATATTCACACTCCGGCTGGAACAGACGAGGGAGACCTTATGGACACGCCAGCAGAAAATCTGGTACAACAGGCCACGAACAAACGCAAGGAGCTGCAGGCTCTGGGACTGCAGAACAGGATTTATGAAGAAAAGATTAAGCTGGCACGGGCAGAATATTTGCCCAAGATGGCATTGATGGGCGGATACCTGGCCACAAACCCCTCGGTGTTCAACAGCTTCGAGCGGAAGATGAAAGGTATGTGGAATGTGGGCGTCACACTTAACGTCCCTATACTCACCTGGGGCGACCGCTTCTACAAGGTCAAGACCGCAAAGGCCGAAACGAGCATCAGCCGATATGAAACCCAAGAGGCGACGGAAAAGATAGAGCTACAGGTCAACCAATGCAAACAGAAGCTGCAAGAAAGCGTCGAACGCTACCAGACCACAATGCGAAGCGTAGATGAAGCAGAAGAGAACCTCCGTTATGCCAACCACGGAATGCGGGAAGGCGTAATCACGCTGAGCAATGTGATGGAAGCACAGACTGCATGGCTGAAGGCCAAGTCGGAATGGGTCAACGCCCAAATAGACGTCCGTCTGGCCAACCTCTACCTTAGAAAAGCCATAGGCACCGTCAACACCCACATATAAGAAACGTCAAAACAGAAAACATATACATAATGAAAAAGAACAGAATATTTACCAGCATACTGGCAATAGCACTGGTAATCATGGCAGTAATAGCAGTTGTCATCACCGTCGGCCTGTCCCGCACAAGCAAGGAGGAAACTCTGGAAGGGCAAGCAGAGACCACCGACTACCGTCTTTCGTCCAAAGTTCCTTCACGCGTAATGGAGATTAGGGTAAAGGAAGGCGACTTCGTCCACCAAGGCGACACCCTTGTCGTGCTGGAAGCACCCGACATAGAAGCCAAACTGTCGCAAGCCACAGCTGCATACGATGCGGCCAGAGCCATGGTAGAAAAAGCCCACAACGGTGCACGAGAGGAAGATATTCAGGCTGCATACGAGATGTGGC
>CAVBFA010000257.1:0-3066 GCA_963594595.1 Oscillibacter sp.
ATATAATATTGGTCCTAATAGTGGGAATTACTTGGCCAAGAGCAAGGGTGTTTGTCGTGAGATGAAATCTGAAGGAAAGCTGGCGGCAAACTCTGGCCTAACGAACAGAAACTTCATATAAGGCATTTGATCAATCATGGACGAGTTGCATAACAAATCAAAGTCCCATAGCTAAAGTCTTATTTCGAAAAAAGGTGCTTGTGAGAATCAAATCACAAGCACCTTAAACCTTTGGAATGTCTATTTCCTACTTTATCAATATCTTTTTGCCAGCAACAATATATAGCCCTGGAGGTAGTAATTTTGTCAAACTAGACTTATCTATATTGCGTTTGACAACAGTACCGTTGACAGAATAAACAGTGACAATCTGATTTTTATTATAAACTGTATTAACTGCATTGGTTGTTGTTCCATAAACAACAACATCATGTGCAGGCATTATATCAGGAAGTCCCTCCCATCCAGAGAAATAGCTTTTATCCGAATCTGGCACTTCTCGTGGCGTTATTATAGAACCATAAGCGATACTATCTTCTGCAAATACATTTCCATTCAGAATATACGTCAACTTGTAAATGTTGACCTTGTACTCTGCGGTATAGACCACATCATGCGCAGGTACGGTCTTATCGATGTCCCCCCAGCCAACAAAGGTATATCCTTCCTTCGCTGGAGCCTCTGGAGCGACTATTGGAGCACCATATTCCATCTCAGTCTCAGAAACGACCATTCCGTCAGCAACGAATGTTACCTTGTACTTGTTCGCAATGTATGAGCCATTATAGGTAACATCGTGTGCAGGAACAGTTTCGTCCACGTCTCCGAATCCAGAGAATGTGTAGCCTTCCTTCTCTTCAACTGTAGGAACAACAATCTTAGAACCGTAAGCCTGTGACTTTTCATAGATGACCTTTCCGTCAACGACAAACTTGACCATGTATGAGTTTAAAGAGAACGAGCCAATGACCTTCACGTCATGTGCCGGCATTGTTGCGGGAATCTCGCTCCATCCAGAGAATGTCTTTCCTTCTTTCTGTGGTGCGGCCAAAGGAGTAATGGCTGTGCCGAAAGCAATTTCCTCACTATGATAGCTCTCTCCGTCAACTTCATATATCAGCTTGTAGCTGTTGACCTTGTACTCTGCGGTATAGACCACATCATGCGCAGGGACGGTCTTGTCGATGTTTCCCCAGCCAACAAAGGTATGTCCTTCCTTTGCTGGAGCCTCTGGAGCGACTATTGGTGCGCCATATTCCATCTCTGTCTCAGAAACGACCTTTCCGTCAGCAACGAATGTTACCTTGTACTTGTTCGCAATGTATGAGCCATTATAGGTAACATCGTGTGCAGGAACAGTTTCGTCCACGTCTCCGAAGCCTGAGAAGGTGTAGCCTTCCTTTTTAGGTACCGAAGGCATTTCTATTTTAGCTTCGTATTCCAATGATTGTTCTGATATGGTTGTACCATCAACAACAAATCTCACTATATAATAGTTTCGTGCAAACTCTGCTGTGAGTGTTTTGTCACCGCTGATTGTCAAAGTATAAGTTGACGAGGTTGTCCCATCAGACCATTTTACAAAATGCCATCCTTCCGCAGGTAAGGCTGTAAGAGTAACAGTTTCTCCCTCTTTGTATGTTCCTGCTCCAGTAACAGTTCCATTGCCTGATGTACCAACAGTAACAGTGAATGTCGTAACTATCAGTTTTACACTTCGTGGAGAGCTTGGCATACCAATGACAGACCGGTTCTCAAAAGTAATGGTTTCGTCACATTCCATTTCTTTATCCTTGGACTTTTGGTATACCTTAAGTTTTATCCTTTCCCCTTGCTTTTGATTGCTACGGATTCTCATATAGAGATACGAACTACCATTCTCTGCCTTTATCATTCGTGAAACGCCTCGACACTCGTTGCCAACAAAGGCTGCAACTTCATAATCTGACAAATCACTAACTTGATTGCCATTGTATTCAACAGTCAGATAAGTCGTCATGTCGTATTCAAAAGCATAGGCATCATACGCCCAATGGGAGTCTTGCGCCATCATTGTGCCACCTGCAAAAAGCAGGCAGCACAACCATGTTAGATATTTTATAAATCTCATAATCGTATGTTTAGTAAACTTTCAAGATTCTCTTAACTATGGAACCAGAAGATGTCTTCAATACCACGATATAAGAACCTTCCATCAAAGACGAAACATTCAGTCCATTTTCATTATAATTATCCGTTTTTGCAACGATTACACCATTATTAGCAATGACATAAACGGCGCTCAAATGTTCCAAATCGCCATTTACATACAATGTGCTTCTGACAGGACTTGGATAAACGTTGTATTCGCCCTTGTCTGCCAGTCCATTGATACCCGTTGTGCCACTGATAGTCAACTTATAGGGAGAAGAGACAGAACCGAGCATAGAGTTGGCAAACGTAGCAGTTTCAACAATATCATATTCTTGTTGACTACTATTTTCAATAGCCTTGAATGTCAACTGGCTTGATGTATTGACATCACCATATATGGTCATATATAACTTGTCGCCAACATATTGCCCAATACCTCTACACTCGTCACCTACAAATGCTCCGATAGTGAACAATCCGGCAGGTGCTGTATTGCCATCAGCTTGAACAGTTGCTATCATATTCATGTTGTATGGATACTTGTGGCTATCGAAATGCCAAGGAGAAGCTACCTCTGTCACCGCCATTCTCTGTGCATCAGTTTCCACAGGGAATACTCGCTGTACAGGATAGTGAAACGATTTGTTCTTGCCAGAATAGTACATATAACCTATGCCTGGAGACATCGTTGTCAATGTACCTTCCCACTTGCCGCCAGTATAGGTCGCAAATCGGGTGTAGTCCTTAATGATGTCACCTTCATTTGGTGCCAACAATTCCAGCGATTTCTCCAAAGAGTTTTCGTAGATTGGCAGATAGCCAATCCAGTTCCAACCCTTTTTCAGTGTAACGGCTGTTGTTTCAGGTTTGTAGGCATGACCATTCCAAGCGTTGTCCACTGTGCCGTTGGTCTGCATGAGGTAGCTGGCAGAT
>CAVBFA010000258.1:0-2263 GCA_963594595.1 Oscillibacter sp.
GTCATGGCTTGATGCCAAATACTTCAAGCGCACGCTCAAACAGAAACTTAAAAAGGATTGCGAGACCATCCTCACCATGATTAGAATATGTGGCAAATGGGAACAGAAGCAGGACCAGAAACTCAATGAACTGGAAAGACTACTTCGCGGTGACGCTCATTGCAATGACAAAGTCGTGGTCTTCACCCAATTCTCAGACACGGCACGTTATATCTACTACCAGCTTCGCAAGCGCAAATTCACGAATATAGATTATGCCACAGGCGACCGGGACAATCCTACCGCCATTGTCGAAAAGTTCTCTCCGAACAGCAACGATGCGACAGGCAAATACACAACCGAAGAGCAGACCCGTATTCTCATCGCCACAGATGTGCTTTCCGAAGGTCATAACCTTCAGGATGCCCACGTCATCGTGAACTATGACCTGCCGTGGGCAATCATCCGCCTGATTCAACGTGCCGGACGTGTTGACCGTATCGGCCAGCAAGCCGAAAACATCTATTGCTACTCTTTCTTCCCTGCCGATGGCATTGAAGAAGTCATCAACCTCCGCAGCCGCCTGAACGAACGCATCAATGCCAACGCCAATATCGTAGGCTCTGACGAGGTGTTCTTCGAGGGGAACGAGCAGAACCTCAGGGATATGTTCAATGAGAAGGCTGGTGTACTTGACGATGCTGATGACGACAACGATGTTGACCTTGCATCGCAAGCGTTCCAGATATGGAGCAATGCTGTCAAAGCCGATAAAAAGCTGAAAGAGATTATTCCGCAGATGCAGAACATGGTTTATTCCACACGCCTTGTCGATGAAAACGGCGTAGAGGGTGTCGTGACATACGCTCGTACCGCAAACGACTTTGATGTGCTTACATGGCTTGACAAGGAGGGCAATATCATATCACAAAGCCAACAGCGCATACTTCAGGCTCTCGCTTGCCACCCGTACACTCCGGCACAGCAACCTTTCGACAATCATCACGAACTGGTCGGCAAGGCTGTTGAGATTATCCGTGAACAGGCTGTCAGCAACATCGGTGGTATGCTCGGCAACCGTTTTTCCACACGTTACCGCATCGTGCAGCTTCTGGAACAATATTATGACCAAGGCGAAAACCTGTTCTTCAATGCTGACCGCCGCGAGGAATTGAAATACGCCATTGATGACATTTACAACTATCCGCTTCAAGAGAGCTCAAAGTTCCATCTTGGGCGTATGCTCAAACAGACAGGAAGGCAAGCCGATGATGACATTGTGGAATACGTGCTTGAACTCCGCCGCAACAACCAGCTTTGCATCATTGCCGAAGAGGACATTAACGACAAGGAAAATCAGATAATCTGCTCTATGGGGCTTCGTAAAGAATAACATACCATGAACAAACGTATATTTCAACAACTGCTCCTTGATGGAGATTTCCGGGAACTGTTCATCAGTGAATTGGGATGGAACAAATGGAAGGTCAGGGCTGAACTTCTGCCCATTGCCATTGACGGGACGGATTACCAGTTCCGCACCGTTGCCGACCGAAACGGCTTGCAAGTCGTTGTGGCGGAGGTCAGCGAACTGCCTAAGGCATCGCTCGTCAGGAGAATTGACGCACAGCTTCGCAAACAGGCTCAGGACTATATCGCCATCTATGTGCTTTGCAACAAGCCCGGACATCATCAATGGGTGATTCCTGTGAAGAATGTGGATAAACGAGACCTTGTGAGCATCGAGTACGAATCGCCTGAAAAGGCAGACTTCCTTTTCTCGAAGATGCAGGACTTGGAGTTTGACCCGGCTGAGAGGACAACTATTGTCGATGTGAAGGCGGCTGTTCACCGTGCTTTCTCCGTCAACGCCGAGAAGGTGACCAAGGACTTCTATGCTGGTTTCCGCAAGGAGCATAAGGCTTTTGCCAAGTTTATTACAGGTATAGATGATGAACTGAATGAAAAGGACAATTGTAACAAACAGTGGTATGCCTCGGTGATGCTCAACCGACTGATGTTCTGTTATTTCATTCAGAAGAAAGGTTTTCTGAACGGTAATGTAAACTATCTTCGCGACAAGTTGGACTGGTGCCGCAAGGAGCGTGGAGAGGACCGTTTCTTTTCCACCTTCTATCGCGGTTTCCTGACCCGCCTCTTTTCTGACGGACTGAACAAGCCTAACCACGACCGGGAGTTTCAGCAGCAGTTCGGACGCATTCCTTATCTGAACGGCGGTATGTTCGACAGCCACAAGATAGAGCGTGAATACACTGATATAGAC
>CAVBFA010000258.1:2324-3010 GCA_963594595.1 Oscillibacter sp.
GATATAGACATTGCCGATGAAGCCTTCATCTCATTGTTCGCTTTCTTCGATAAGTGGCAGTGGCATCTCGACACCCGTGTCACCGCTTCGGGCAAGGACATCAATCCCGATGTGCTTGGCTATATCTTCGAGCAGTATATCAACGACCGGGCGCAAATGGGGGCATATTATACCAAGGAGGACATTACCGAATATATCGGGCGCAACACGATACTGCCTTTCATTTTTGACAAGGTGGGCAAAGCCTCGAAGCCTATGACTGAACTTTTTGCTCCCGATGGCTGGGTATGGCTTCAACTCCAACAAAGTGGTGACCGCTATATCTTTGATGCGGAGAAGCAAGGCTATACTTCTGACTGGCGTGAGCGTATCCCTGAGAACATAGCCATCGGACTTGACACAACCAAGCCCGGACTTTTGGAACGTCGCAAAGACTGGAACACTAGAACGTCTGAACCGTTCGCCCTGCCTACGGAAATATGGCGAGAGACCATTGAACGCTTGCAGCGATGCGAAGACATATTGGGTAAAATCCATAAGGGTGAGATTACATCCATCAACGATTTCATCACCTACAACCTTGACATACGCCAGTTTGCAGCAGACCTTATCAATGCCGAAGACGCTCCGCAATCATTCATATACAACTTCTATGACGCTCTGCGTTCAGTGACTATCCTTGACCC
>CAVBFA010000259.1:0-2938 GCA_963594595.1 Oscillibacter sp.
CGCGCATCGGCGGCTGGTTGCCGGTTGTGATGCTCATCTGTGGGGTGCTCGCTTCATGTAGCAGTGAGGATGAAAGCACCACGCCCCTGCCCGACGGCAAGTATCCGCTGCAACTGACGGCGGAGGTGGCGCAGCCGCAGACCCGCGCCGGAGGCAAGGACGCGTGGACGGGCGGAGAGGAAATAGGAGTGACGGTGGAGGGCTACATAGGTGGTATGCCCAAAACATACGTGATGGATGCCTCGGGCAACGCTGTTCCGAAGGATGACGCGAACGCCATTTACTGGAAGAACACAGACGAAGCCCGCATCACGGCATGGACTCCTCCATATATTAATGTTGGCCCGGATGTAGACATTTCCGACCAAAGTGGCGGGTACGCCGCTTTCGATGTCCTGTATGCCAATGCAATAGGACGTTATGACCAGACCATCAACCTCCGTTTCAACCACCGTATGGCTAAAATGGAAATCACGCTCGCGGCGGGCGAAGGCGTCACGGAAGAGGAGGTGGAAGGGGCAACCGTCACCCTGCTCGGTGACTCGGAAGCTTACTTCAGCGGCGGTATGGTGGGTGCGGCAGACCAATCTGACGGTGAGATAAGACCCTATCGCGATGCCGCAACCAAGAAATACGAGGCGGTGGTTGTGCCGCAGGACATGACGGGAAAGCCGCTCATCCGGATAGCTGTCGGCTCGGATGTCTTTACCTACACTCCCGATACGGATGCCGCAGGTAATCTCAAGGCTGGCAAGCGGTATGCCTACACCATCACCGTGAAAGCCAACGGCATTGATGTGCAGTCGGTGACCAGTGGCACGTGGGTTGCAAATGGCGAGGAGAACGTCACCTCCAAAAGGGTAAAGCAAAGATTCACGGCGGATGAACTTAAAATCGGTGACTACTTCTACTCCGACGGTACGTGGAGCGACGGCGGATTGCGCAAAATCTATGCTGACGGCAGTATGCATATAGACTATTATAAACCCGTCCCTTTACGTGGCAAGACAGTCGTCGGCATTGTTTTTCAGACGGACAAGAGCCGTATCGGTAAAAAGGAAAAGGAGAAGTTGGGCGGTGAAAACAAGGCGCATGGACTGGTTATGGCCGTTAAAAACGCAAACGCAGCAGAGAAAGTCATATGGAGCAACGAATCGCGGTACTTGGATTTGTTGAATGACTGCGTATCCAAATCCAATAATTATTCGGACATTAGCGGATACGGCAATTGTGAATCTATCCGTAGTTTAGAGGGCAACTTCGACAAGTATCCCGCATTACAGGCTGTTGATGGTTACAACACGACTTGCCCTGTCCCCACGACCACGACCGGCTGGTATCTTCCTTCCTCTGGCCAGTGGTGGGACATACTGCAGAATCTGGGCGGTTGTCCGGCTTTGGCGGATGGATATCAGCAAACCTCGTCAGACATCAATGAATTCTTCTGGTCGAACCAAGGAAATGTTCCCGACGCTTTGAATAAATGGATGTGGGGTATCGACGGTTGGGACAAATTCTCCTATTACCATCAGTTTTGGTCGTCTTCGAAGTTCAAGGGCAACACAATGCGGTATTGGGTAGCAAATTCTGATGATGGATGGATAAGCTGCCGATGGGGTAATGTTAATTTCCAGCTCTATGTTCGTCCCGTCCTTGCTTTCTAATCTGTTTAATCCATTAAAAATATGAAGATACAAAACATATACCACCTCTTGCAAGCCGCATTGCTCCTGCTGCTTGCCGCCTCCTGCACGCAAGAAGAGTTCCCTGCCGCACAAGACAAGGCGCGGCAACTCACCATCTCCGTTACCGACGGGGGATATACATCGACTGAGGGTAAAACGACCCGAGCCGTGGAGAACGGCTACACCACCGAGTTCACCGAGGGCGATGCCTGTGGACTCTTCATGATCCGCGGCTTATACTCGGATAAGAAGATGATTTATTCCAACGTGAAACTGACCGCCGAGAGAGATGTCGCCACGGGGAGCCTCGTTTGGAAGCCCGAGGCTGGTACGACACTTGCGGGAGGGCTGTCGGATGAGGAATATTACCTCTATTACCCCTATAGATCGGACTTGGACAACACGGTCATAAGCAATCTGTTAGAGCACGCAATTGAGTTTCCCGAAGAGAATTTCTTTAAGCCGATTTCGTATGATTGGCCGGTGAAGACCGACCAAAGCTCGTATGCGGATTACACCGCTTCCGACCTGATGACAGCCTCTTGCACACCCACGTTGGACAATGGTGCCGTCCGGCTCGATTTCGTCATGACCCACGCCCTATCGTTGGTCGTCATCGAGATGCCGAAGACCGTTTATAAGTTTACCTATGCAGGGATTCCCGACTACACCGTGCAGTCGGAAGCCACATTCACCGGCACCGCCAAGCCTCTGCGCATGGCCGACGGCACTTACCGCTACTTGGTGCCAAACTCCTTGCCGACTATCGAGGGAAGTTATGACGGGGGAAACAGGGAGTTTACCATAACCCCGTCCGGTCTTTCCAGCGGCAGTTACAAGAGATACAAAGTGGACGGTGCGGCAACGATTCAAAAAGATTATCCTTTGCAGGTGGGCGACTTCTTCCTTGCCGACGGCCGGGTGCTGCCGAAAGATGCCGAAGCCTCAGTAGTGCAGGCAGCCGATGTAGTAGGCATCGTTTTCCAAACGGACAAGAGTCGTATCGGTGCAAAGGAAAAAGAGAAGTTGGGCGGTGAAGACAAGGTGCATGGACTGGTTATGTCCGTGAAGACTGCCAGGACAGGTTTTCGGTGGAGTCCTTCACCTATTGATGAGGGCCTGACGAAATGCGTAACGAAAGCCGATAACTATAAAGACATCAGCGGCTACGGCAATTGCGAACATATCCGTACCAATCGTAAAGGCTTCGACAATTATCCCGCATTCAAGGCTGCCGACGACTACAACACGAC
>CAVBFA010000260.1:0-2926 GCA_963594595.1 Oscillibacter sp.
GCTCAGCCAATCGAGGCTTACGGATGTCAAGACCTACGAGGATGACTTTCTTTTCAAGCAATGCAAAACTTATTGCCAGGTTTGCAGCATTGAAGGTCTTACCCTCACCAGATGTTGAAGAGGTGAACATGATGACCTTTTGTCCCTCCTTGAGCATAAACTGAAGGTTAGTTCGCATAGAACGGAAAATCTCTTCCATCTGGTTGTTCTGGTTTTCATGCACAACGATATCCGCACGCGTCTTCACAGCATCGTTTGCAACTGCAACGTCTGCGATAATCGGAAGGTCGGTAAGCGACTCAACATCATCATGGCCTTCAATACGATAACGGAAGAATTGGATGACATACAGAATTCCGGCAGGGATACACAGACCAAGAACAAAGCCAATAAGCATAATCATAATGCTCTTTGGGCTAATGACACCTGCGAACTGAGGCAACTCGATAAGTTTACCCTTATCTGCTGTAGCAGCCAAAGAAATAGAGTTTTCCTCTCTCTTCTGCAGCAACATCAGATACAAGCCAGACTTAACCTCCTGCTGACGTCCGATCTGAGTCAATATCCTTTCTTGCTCTGGAGTTCTTGCCACTTCACTGTTATACTGGCCATATTGTGAAGCCACAGCATCGCGTTGGATTTCAAGATTACGTTTTGCCTGTCCGAGCGCCATCTTGATGCTCACGCTGATGTCATTAAGCTGAGAAGTCAGCTCCTCTACTACTGGAGAGCTCTCGGATGCTGTGCGCAGGAGACGGTTCCTCTCCAAAGCCACCTTATTATAATCATTGATCAATGAAGTGGAGGCAGCATCCTGAAGACCGACGTTAGAAGGAATTACCTGATACTTGTTGCCAGGACGCTCTACGAACTGTATCAAACTGTTCAACAGTGATATTTGTGTTCCTGCGTCATTAAGTTTCTGCTCATAAGAAGAGAGGTTAGTAACGCTATTGCTGGCACCAGTCTTGATGTCAACGAGCCTGTTGCTTCTCTTATAGTCCTCGAGAGCTCCCTCTGTAGTACTCAATTCCGCATTGATCTTCTCAAGTCGCTCATTTACGAATGCTTCCGTACGCCTTGCGATCTCATTCTTGTCTTCGTTTGCTTGTCTGTTATAACAAATAGCCAACTGGCTCAGATAATCAATACCGCGCTGGATATTCTGGTCATTGAGCTGGAGATTCAACGTTGAAGAAGAAGCGCTGGTCTGGGAAACGGCAAGTGAGCCACTGTATTTGCCAGCCATAGCCATAGGAGAACAGATAGAGACGATTTCTTCCTCACCGTCATTCATCACTCGTGTGGCGTTTCTTGTAAGATAAATCGTGCCAGCCTTGGTTCGAATTGAAGCAGGCAGCATCTTTACTGTCGTGTTTATCTCATATGGACCAGAAGACATGTTCTCACCGAGCGAAACGAAATATGTTCCATTAACCACATAACTATCTCCATCTTTCTTGATAGTCATGTTTACGGGTTGGTTCAACTTCTCCACATGTGCCGGATCCATATCAACGTTTACGGACTGGTCTTTATAAAGAATGTTGTTCTTGAAACGGCCCTTGTTCCAATATGAAACATAAAGCTTAAGATCTCTCACAGCTTCAGCTGCAAGGGTTCTCGTCTGAAGAATTTCCATCTCATTCTCCAAGCCATAGTTGTTTGAGATAATTCCAAGGTTAGACATATCACTCAGTCTTCCTCTTCTTCCATTATCACCATCATCTTTGACAAGCAACTTGGCAACAGTGGAATATACAGGCGTCGAATATCTCAGATACAGATACGATGAGCCTATACAAATGATAAGTGACAGTACAAACCATTTCCAATTCAGAAGGAATAAAGTGAATATTTTCTGAAAATCGAAAGAAGACTTTTCGTTGTCTTCATCGATAGAATAAAGATTTTTTTGTTGTTCAACCACCATATATATATTATTTATTATTGTTAACTAAATTATAAAGATACTGCCCATAATTATTCTTCATCATAGGCTTTGCTGCTTCAAGGAGCTGGGTATCCGATATCCATCCTTGTTTATATGCTATTTCTTCAAGGCAAGCCACTTTCAGTCCCTGTCGTTTTTCTATCACCTCTATGAAGGTACTGGCCTCCGACAGGCTGTCATGGGTTCCCGTATCGAGCCAAGCGAAACCTCGCTGAAGAGTCTTCACTTTCAAATCGCCACGCTTCAGATATTCCTGGTTGACAGTGGTTATTTCAAGCTCGCCCCTTGCGCTTGGTTTAATGGTCTTGGCTATACGGACGACATCATTGGGATAGAAATACAAGCCGACTACAGCGTAATTGCTTTTTGGGCATTCTGGCTTTTCTTCAATACTCAGACAGTTGCCTTCAGCATCAAATTCCGCCACGCCATATCTTTCAGGATCGTTGACATAATAACCGAAGACCGTTGCCTTTTTCTCTTTCTCAGCGGTCTTGACACTATCTTTAAGCAGACCGGTAAAGCCGGATCCATAAAAAATGTTGTCACCAAGTACAAGACACACGTCATCATTTCCGACAAAATCTTCACCGATTATGAAAGCCTGTGCCAACCCATCGGGAGACGGCTGTTCAGCATACTGGAAGCTGACACCGAAATCCGATCCGTCGCCCAGGAGCCTTTTGAAGCCCGGCAAGTCATAAGGAGTGGAAATTATAAGAATTTCCCTTATGCCAGCCAACATCAGAACTGATATCGGATAATAAATCATTGGCTTGTCGAAAATAGGTATAAGCTGTTTGCTGATACCTTTTGTTATAGGATAGAGGCGTGTTCCGGACCCACCTGCCAAAACGATTCCTTTCATTTTAGTGCCGTTTTTTTAATTAAATTCTAATTTAATTGCATTCTCATATCAACATAAGAATATTATATTATGGACTGCAAAGGTAATAATAACAATTACATTAT
>CAVBFA010000261.1:0-1184 GCA_963594595.1 Oscillibacter sp.
AGGGGCAAGCAGCGTGCCCATGATGGGCAAGCACGTTGCCCCAGTTGGGCAAGCATCGTGCCCATTTTAATACAAACTGACATTAGGATTAAGTGTGCACTAATCTAATTCCGCCAACAGGTATGGAGAATATGAATATCCAAGAAATAAAGAAGGGAATGCCAACCCTTGTGCTGGCATTCCCTCCCGAGTTTGTTGTTCTCTATATAATAATGTGAACTTCCCTGTATCTTTAGTCCTTGTTTCCTCCGAATATCCTCAGCAACATGAGGAAGAGGTTGATGAAGTCGAGATAGAGAGTCAGCGAACCGAGCAATGCCAGTTTCTGTGCGCCCTCGTCCATGGAGTCGGCCTCATAGAGCATGTGTTTGATTTTCTGGGAGTCGTATGCCGTGAGACCCACGAATATCACTACACCCACGTAGCTCACTATCATGTTGAGCATCGAACTGCCCAAGAACATGTTTACTATCGTGGCGATGATGATGCCGATGAGTCCGATGAACATCATCCTGCCCAGCGACGTCAGGTCTTTCTTAGTGGTGTAGCCCAGGAACGCCATCACACCGAAGGTGCCGGCGGTGATGAAAAACACGTTGGCTATCGACGTCAGCGTGTATGCCAGGAATATCACCGACAGCGTGGCACCGTTTATCACCGAATACAGGATGAACAGCAGCGTGGCGGTGGTTATCGACAGGCGGTTTATGGCTCCGCTGATGGCGACCACCAGACCGAACTCGGCGATGACGAGTCCCCAGAACAGCAGGCGGTTGGTCACTATCGTGTATGCCAGACCGGGATTGTTGGCGATGCCGAATGCCGTGATGCCCGTTATCACGAGGGCAAGAGTCATCCATACGTACACTTTTCTCATTAGAGCAGGGAAAGCCAATGCTACCATGCCTTCCTTCTCCTCTATCATTCTGTAAAGTTTGTCTTCGTTCATAATCGTTATGTTAAAATATTCGAGGTGCAAACATACGCATTATTATCCGTTATACGGCAACAATGGATGAAAAAACATTGATTATTAACATCTCTTTCCTTATTTCCACATCTGGGAAACGGTGTCGCTTTTTACAACCAGTTTGCTATTTTACAAATTATCGTTCGTTTTTTATAAACCGAACCTGCGGAAAAGGACGTACCTTTGCAGCGGAAATGAAAACACAATGATATTC
>CAVBFA010000261.1:1194-2883 GCA_963594595.1 Oscillibacter sp.
ATGATATTCCAACCTTGAAAAACCGAATTTAAACTATTTAATGATATAATATTATGACAGACAAGACAAAATTCAGAGTAGAGTCTGACCTCCTTGGTGAACTGAACGTTCCAGCTGATGCCCTCTATGGCGTACAGACACAGCGTGGTATCAACAACTATCATATCTCGCGCAAGACAATGCGTGACTATCCTGATTTCATTATCGCTGCAGCATACGTGAAACTCGCTGCCGCACAGACAAACCACTCTCTCGGAGTTATCAACGACGAGATTTCCGGAGCTATGGCACAGGCTTGCCGCGAGATTATCGACGGACAGTGGCATGAAAACTTCCCTATCGACATGGTGCAGGGAGGTGCTGGAACATCTGTAAACATGAACGCCAACGAGGTGATCGCTAACCGCGCGCTCGAAATCCTCGGACACAACAAGGGCGAATACCAGTATTGCTCTCCTAACGACCACGTGAACTGTGGACAGAGCACAAACGACGCTTACCCTACATCTATCCGCCTGGCGCTCATCCGCATGAACATCCATCTGGTACGTGCTCTGACCGGTCTTATCAGCGCTTTCCGCTACAAGGGAGAGGAGTATAACGACGCAATCAAGATGGGACGTACACAGCTGCAGGACGCTGTGCCTATGACTATCGGACAGGAGTTCAAGGCTTATGCCAACAACCTCGAAGAGGAAATTCTCAACCTCGAGCGCAACGTTAAGCTGCTCCACGAAATCAACATGGGCGGTACTGCAATCGGTACTGGCTTGAATGCCGTTCCTGGATTCGCAAAGCTCTGCGCTGCTAACCTGAGCAAGCTCACAGGCGAGAACTTCGTTTCTGCCACCGACCTCGTTGAGGCTACACCAGACACCGGTGCTTACGTAAGCTACTCTTCAGCTCTGAAGCGTCTGGCTGTCAAGCTCTCTAAGATATGCAACGACCTGAGACTCATGGCTTCTGGTCCTCGTTGCGGACTCAATGAAATCAACCTGCCTCCTAAGGCTCCTGGATCATCAATCATGCCAGGTAAGGTGAACCCTGTTATCCCAGAGGTGACAAACCAGGTTTGCTTCAAGGTTATCGGTAACGACGCTACTGTATGCTTCGCAGCAGAAGCCGGTCAGCTCGAGCTCAACGTTATGGAGCCGATCATCACCGAGAGCCTCTTCGAGAGCCTCACATGGCTGAAGAACGTTATCGAGACTCTCACAGAGGAGTGCGTGCTCGGCATCACAGTAAACAAGGAGCGCTGCCAGGAGATGGTGAAGAACAGTATCGGTATCGTTACTGCCCTCAACCCGATCATCGGCTACAAGAAGAGCTCAAAGGTTGCCAAAGAGGCATTCGAGACAGGTCGCTCAGTATACGACATCGTTATCGAGCAGGGTCTCATGAGCAAGGAAGAGCTCGACAAGGCGCTCGATCCAAAGGAGATGCTCCAGTCTCACAACTTCACATTGAAATAATATCCCATAATATCCATACGGAAATATCTAATTGACAAACGCCTGACGGTCCCAACATGCCGTCAGGCGTTTTTCTGAAATTGCCCCTCATGCGTGCGCGTTAATTATATAAGGTGAATTGCCACGGCTATCTTTGTTTTCTGTCAAATAAAAAGAAAACCGCAACTTTTTTCTCATTTTCTTTTGAAAACATTTGGATTGTATCGTAAAAACCCAT
>CAVBFA010000262.1:0-2831 GCA_963594595.1 Oscillibacter sp.
GTCCTTATTCTTTGAGCTTCCGCCCAAGCTTCATCATCGGGGTCAAGAGGAGGAGGTGGTGGTGGAGGAGCAGGAGTACTATCGATTATATCCTTTATTTCTTTCCTCTTTTTCGGCGTAACCAACCCACCGGTGTTGTTATAATCGCACAACTCATCTATAGAGAACAAGCCGTCCATAATGTACTGAGCAAGTTCCTCAGAACTGTACTCAGTTACATTGTCAAATATGTTTTCTTTATCAGGCATATTTTTATAATATTTTATTTATTTACTATCTGCAAAAAGCAGCCATATACAATAAAAAGGAACAAGCAACCACCATCCTGAGGCTCTCCTGTCGTGATAACGTTTCACCGCTTGAGCCAGATATGACCACAAGACAGGAATACCCAAAACAAGTGTCAAATTAAAAATTCGGTTTTATGTTTCTTTGTAAGATATCCTGTATTTGTTTTCTTATTTTCGGCGTAACCAGCCCACAGGTGTTGTTATAATCGCATAACTCGTCCATGGTGAACAAACCATCCATAATGTACTGTGCCAACTCTTTAGGAGTGAACTCTGTTACATTATCAAATATTATTTCTACATTACGCATATATTTTCTTTTTATGATAATTCAGTTATTTACTACCTGCAAAAAGCAGCCATATACAATAAAAAGGAACAAGCAACCACCATCCTGAGGTTCTCCTGTCGTGACAACGTTTCACCGCTTGAGCCAGATATGACCACAAGACAGGAATGCCCAAAACAAGTGTCAAAAGAAGAATACGGCCGTATATTTCTTCGTTAGAATTGACAGCCGAAACCAATAACGCCAAAAACCACACTAACGTGACAACACATGCCACCCAGTACCAACGTCTCTTTACCCTACCTTTAAAGGAAAAAGGCTTGACAAATACGTTAGACGACTGGTTATACTCTGTGACAACAGTTGCAGACTCTTCAGTGTTGTAAGGGCCATTATCCACAGTAATTTCCGAAGGAAAATCGTCATTGACGTCATTGACGTGATTTGAAGATATATGCCCTTCCCTAATGTCCTTCAGTGCATTTTGTACAAGTTTTTGCTGCTTTGGCAGCAATCCGCAAGTCTTAAGTTCATACATGGTCACCGTTTTATTGAGAATGGCTTCCACAAGATCTTCTACAGAGCAATCCTGAACATTGGCAAGTATTTTTTTTCTTGTAAGCATGTTTTAATTTTCACCTTTATTACACTATTTACTACCAGAACGAAACGCCAACTATAAAGTGAACGACTCATAACCATTGTCTTCGTCATTTCCACCATTACTTGTTGGCTTAACATCTATAATAATGTCATCGTTGTTGACGTTTGCTCTATGTTTTTGCTTGGATTTAGGCTCAGCCATGATCGACGGTTTCCTATCACCTTCCATACCCCAAAGGCGCTGCATGCTTTTGGTGTGGCGATCTTGCATTATATAAGGCAAGATAAGGCAGAAATAAAGAAGGATGGCAGATATGACAGACATCATGTTAGGAGCTGTCCAAGAAGTGTACTGTTCGGTAAGCTCATGTAAGCCATTCTTAGCCTGCTCCATGCTCTGACTTTCCTCAGTAAAGACCTTAACCACATTTCCAAGTTGCTCCTCATTAGCCACCTTCTTCTTTGTAAATTCTGTAAGCTGATTTTGCCAGTTGCCTATAGCATCACTTATCTGCTTCGTGTTACCCAACAGAAAGACATTCCATGTGCTGGCACCCATACTTGAAGAATTTATCCATTCCTCAGCCTTATTTTTAAGCAGACTGTAATTGTCGGAAAGAAGCTGTAAGCGTAATGTCTTGACCATATTGTCTTTTTGCACATTCTCCTTTCCCGTTTCAAAGCCACAACTCAAGAAATCGTTGTGACGGATGTCTCGCAAACTTATGCCTCGCTCAAGCATATTGGTATAGTTGGCAATGCGCTCATTCGAATAATTCTCATAATCATCAAAAAGCTGTTTTGACGACTCTATAGCATTACGGAACTTTTCCACAATCTCGTCATTATGGCTGTGCACAGTCCAAAAATGTGTATAAGGAGCCATAAGTATGGCAAAAACAAATGGTGAGCCGAAGACAAAGAACCGCTCCTTCTTTATACAGGTTGCGAACTTACTGTCGGTACCCTTCATGGCCTGTGCGCCTATAAAGAACAGCAGAAGCAGGGCATCAATGACAAGCATACCCAGTGTGGCAACACAAAAACTGCCGTCCGTAAGATATGTTATGCCTACAAACGTTATATAGCTAATAAAAATAATAGCAAGAAAGGCAATTATATGTGCCCATGAAAATTTAAGTTTTGTATTCATATCATATATTTTTCTTTTTGTTATTTTCTATTTTAGACCTCTCTTCTGGGGGCAATTGGCGTATAAGCGAACCTATGGCCTGTCTATGTTCACGAATCTGCCTCAGAATATCACTGTAGTCGGCAGTTCCTTCATTGCCGCTATTGTCTTGTTCTGCGGCAGGAAGGCGGCCTGTCTTAAGCAATACAAGTGCACGGTCAGCCTGAACAAACGGACCGAGCTTAGTATTGCTCAATGTTTTGCCTGACTTCTTAAGAATGTTTATTGCCTCTATTGCCGTAAGATTCTTCTTTACACTCTTAAGAAGAGCTACTGTTCCTGCCACGATAGGAGCGGCCTGCGATGTGCCCTGCATCATACCAAACGTATTGGGAGGCATGGTACTGAATATCTCCACTCCAGGCGAGGCTATTGTTGATCCAACGCCATAATCGGTAAAAGAAGCCTTCTCCAACTGAGGGGTAACAGCTGTTACCGATATTATACTGTCAGGTCT
>CAVBFA010000263.1:0-2803 GCA_963594595.1 Oscillibacter sp.
ACTATCATACTTTCTTCTATCGAATAGACGAACAAGGGCGTATTGTCCGCTTAAGAAAAGGGAAAATCGTTCCTTATAAATATAACTATACTGACCATGCCTACGACTCACATCTTAAAGCAGTACACAAACGCTTTGCATTACAATTTGCTCCGTATTCAGAAAGGTACATGAAATAGTTACAGCGTATTGGAAAGGACACAGGTGTAGGACAAGGCCAGAAGAACAGAATGTAAAAAAACTTATATTGGTTATTATAGCTGGTAGATAGCAAGCAAAGGCTGGAAGATAGGCTGGAAGATATTTCCTTTCCCGGCCTATCTCCCAGCCTTTATCATGCTCATAATGTGCAGCTTACGGCATTTCTGGAAGATATGGTAGATTTTTTCGACTACTCTATAGTGTAGGCCGTTCCTTTGCACTTGTGCTTACACTCTCCACACGTCTGCCGTTTATCTTTTTGCCGAAGTTGAAGTTCCAGCTTAGGTTATAGGCTATTCTGAATTCAGAATATCTGTTGCGTCGCTCCATGCGCCAACCGTCTCCTGACGTTGTCGTCACCACTTTGTTACACAAAGCCCTGTAGCCCGTAAGGTCCATGTTAAGATGATTCTTGCAGAACGAGGCGTATGCTCCTAAGCTAAGAACGTAATTTCCAGATTTCTTTACGTTTACAGACTTGCTCGGAGCTTTATAATCGAACCTCAATTTCAGCCCCGTGTTGTTTGTCAGACGAGCATAGCTGTGCACACTCAGAAAAGCCGTAGCCGCATTAAAACGCTCGTTTGGTGTATGCGTATTCTTGTACTCACCGACCAGCATGGCATTTACAGTCCATATTCTGAACGGATTCACACGATAGCTGAGCACCAAGCTGTGTACGTTCTCGTGTCCTGCATTTTCCGGACTGGTATAATATATCGTCGGATCGGTTGAGTCCTGATGCATGAACACACTCACGAAGTTGGTGCGATGGGAGAAGCTGTAATTAATGCTGAGATGGGGGTTGGCAGAATATGCCAATTCGAAGATATACAGCTTCTCGACATCAAGGTCGGGGTTGCCTTTGTTGTACAGTTTGTCGTTCTGATACACTACGACAGGCGAATAGTAGCCGTAGTTAGGGTAAGAGAATGTGTATATCGCCGACATGTTCAGATAGCGCTGCTTTTCCTGATTGAACGGAATGTAACCCGACACGCTGCCATATAGTCCGTTGCTGACATTCGCAATACGTGCACCGGCAAGATGGTCATCGTAGCCCAGTTTGTAATGGTCGAAGTTCATCTCCGCCTTCAGATAATACTTGCCAGCTATAGTGTTCTCATACTCCACCATTCCGTGCGTCTGCGCCACGGAGAGCCTGTTGTCAGTGTCGTCCATAAACTTAACAGTGTTTCCACCAAGGTTTTTATAGCTGTTCAGTTCCGATATCCTATTATAGTTCACGCCCGCCTTCAGCGAATGACTCCTGCCGATAGCGTATGTAAGTATTGTGCTGATGTCGGCATTGTATCTGCCATTGTCGATGTCCATCAACTGTACGCCGGACGAGAAGGCTTCGTACTTACGGTCTTCCTTGAAATGCGATTCGGAGTAAGAACCCTTCACCGACACCTTGCTCACACCGTCCTTCTTCAATCCCTTCACCATCTTCACGCTTACTCCGTTGCCGTAGTTGGAGTCATGCCCATGCTCGTTGAACAACGCAACATCCCCAGTGTTCAGAAGTTTGCCGCTTTCTTTCTGCGTAGAATACGAGGCATTGACATCAATATGGTCGTATGGCGTGAAGCTATAACGCATATTCAAGTCGTTTTGCAGCGAACGCTTCAGCTTTTGACGCGATTCTGCCTTTTGATGTGTTTCGTGGTCGGCATAGAAGACATCCTGTTTGATTCCGTCCCTCCAGAATCCGTTTGTGTTACTGAAGTTGTTGAGCAGACTGAATTTGCCCAACGAAAGCAGAGCGTTTGCGGTCTCCGTCAACGCCCAACTCTCATCCATACAATACCATGACGAAAGCCCTACCGACCCTAACAGACCAGGTTCATTGCGCAAGACCACACGCAGAAGCGGCGGCTTAACGCCACCACTCACATACTCCGACGGAGCCTGCTGTTCAAGTTCTATACGCTCTATCATTGAAGTCGGTATCTCTTTAAGCTGCTTGTAGCTTATCACACGGTCGTTGAGCGCAATTATCACTCCCTGCTTGCCGAACACACGTATATCGTCAGATATAGATATGCCACGAATAGTGCTCAAAAAGTTCTCTGTTGAGCTGACCTTTGCCAGCGGATTACCCTTCACTTGCACCACATAACCGCCCTTATGGTTCATCTTTGTGTATTTAGCATTAACGAGCACCTCATTAAGCATGTGCGCAGACTCCTTCAATACGAATGACGGAAGTATGGTGTCATTACCGACCATGACTGTCCTTGACTCGGTTTCATAGCCTACACAAGACACCTCCATATTATACTTGCCCTTGATAATATCCTCAAGCCGAAACACACCATTCTGGTCTGTCGCAGTGCTGTATGTCTGCGTGCTGTCTGCAGCTGACCGCAGCCGGACCGTAGCCCATGCCACACGTTCGCCATTTGCATCTCCATCGAACACCTCACCGCCGACAAACACTTTCACAGTATCTGTCTGCGCAGAAACATCAAGACTATACGACATCAGCGCAAACACAAAAAGGCTAATTAGATTTGGTATTCTCATAAGCAAGTATCTTATTGGTTAATGATTTGTTTAAATCTCTTTTTATCTGTTTTCGTTCGCTGCAAATGTA
>CAVBFA010000264.1:0-2786 GCA_963594595.1 Oscillibacter sp.
CTATTGGATGTATCGCGACTTCGACTTCAAGCGCATAGAGAAAGTGATGCTACACGACATGGACTGGACATGGATGCTGCTGTCGCTGCCGTTCGGCATCACGGCACAGCTGTTCAGAGGCATCAGATGGAAGCAGACCCTGGAGCCGGTGGGTGAGAAACCGCGTCTCTCCACATGCGTCAACGCCATCTTCCTGTCATACGCCGCAAGTCTCGTGATACCCCGGGTGGGCGAGTTCACACGCTGCGGAGTGTTGAAGAAATGCGACGGAGTGTCGTTTCCGAAAGCCTTGGGAACGGTGGTCACGGAGCGCGCCATCGACACGCTGCTCGTGATGATAGTGACGGGAGTGACGCTGTTGGCGCAGATGAGCATCTTCGAGAGCTTCTTTCTGAGCACCGGCACGAGCATCGACGCTATACTCGCAAAATTCTCTGCCACAGGATATGTGGTGACGGCGATATGCGCCGTGGCGGTGTTGGTGTTGCTCCATTTCCTGCTCAAACACCTGTCGATATATAATAAGGTGAAGGCAACGCTCAGCGGCATCTGGCAGGGAATGCTCTCGCTGAAGAGCGTGAAGAACATACCGCTGTTCATCGTGCTGACGCTCGGAATATGGGTGAGCTACTTCCTTCACTACTATCTCACGTTCTTCTGCTTCGGCTTCACCTCGGGCATGGGAGTGACATGTGCCCTCGCCACCTTCGTGGTGGGAAGCATAGCAGTGATAGTGCCCACGCCAAACGGAGCCGGACCATGGCATTTCGCCGTAAAGACGATGTTGCTGCTGTATGGTTCGGCAGCCCTCGGTCCCAATGCCATCACGGCAGACGAGGCACTCTCGTTCGTGCTCATCGTTCACACCATACAGACGATGCTCGTCGTGCTGCTCGGTGTGTGGGCTATGATAATGCTGAAAGCCCGTCCGCAAGCCATCTCGGAAATAGTGGAAGAGGAGGAAACGGACAGTATGGCGCAGAGATAACGAAACCGACTTTTTTTTACAACCACGCTTCTCCGCACGAAGAATGCGATGCCGGAGGAGCCTAAACTTTAAATACTATGAGTGAAATCAGAAACCTGAAGCCAGAGTGCATCTGGAGAAACTTCGATGAGCTGACAAAAGTGCCACGCCCATCAGGACATTTGGAGAAAGTGCAAAAGTTCTTGCTTGACTTTGCAGAACGTGTTGGTGTGGAGGCATTCCAGGATGCAGCCGGAAACATCGTGATGCGCAAACCGGCAACCGCTGGTATGGAAAACCGCAAGACAGCCATTCTGCAGGCCCACATGGACATGGTGCCACAGAAGGACCTCAAGAGCACTCACAACTTCGAGACCGATCCTATCGAGACATGGATCGACGGTGAGTGGGTAAGAGCAAAGGGCACTACGCTCGGCGCCGACAACGGTATGGGAGTGGCTGCCATCATGGCAATCATGGAGGACAACACGCTGAAGCACGGTCCGCTGGAGGCTCTCATCACCGCTGATGAAGAGACAGGCATGTTTGGTGTTACCGGTCTGCCAGAGGGCGAACTCGAGGGAACAATCCTCCTGAACCTCGACACAGAGGACGAGGGCGAGCTCATCATCGGTAGTGCCGGTGGTGTGGACATCACAGCAACTCTCGACTACAAAGAGGTGGAGACCGACAAGACCGACATCGCCGTTGCAGTGACCGTTAAGGGCTTGAAGGGTGGACACTCTGGTCTGGAAATCGGTCTGGGCAGAGGAAACGCCAACAAGATGCTCGTGCGTATCGTTCGCGAGGCAATCACCGACGACGAGGCCCGTCTGGCTACATGGCACGGAGGAAACATGCGTAACGCCATTCCTTTTGAGGCTACTGCAGTGCTCACGATGCCAAAGGAGAACAAGGAAGACTTCCTGGCTCTCTGCGCTGACTTCAAGGAGGATTTCATCGCTGAATATAAGGGTATCGAGGACGGTATCGACGTAGTGGTAGAGGATGTGGAGCTGCCTGCAACACAGATGCCACAGGAGATACAGGACAATATCGTTGACGCTATCTATGCCGTTCACAACGGCGTATGGCGCTACATCCCTTCTATCCCAGGAATCGTGGAGACATCATCTAACTTCGCTATCATCAACATCGAGGGTGGCAGCGTGGCATTCAAGTTCCTGGCACGCAGCTCAAGCGATAGCGTGAAGGCAGAGCTCGGCGCTTCTATCGAGAGCTGCTTGAACATGGCAGGCATGAAGGTGGTGTTCAGCGGCGAGTATGGCGGCTGGGATCCAAACCCAGACAGCGAGCTGATCAAGGAGATGTGTGGCATCTACCGCAAACTCTTCAACAAGGAGCCTACAGTACAGGTGGTACATGCAGGTCTGGAGTGCAGCATGATCCTGAACAAATATCCAGGTCTTGACATCTGCTCATTCGGTCCTACACTCCGTTCACCACACACTCAGAACGAGCGTTGCCTGATTCCTACAGTTCCTATGTTCTGGGATCTGCTCGTGAAGACTCTCGAGGAAATTCCTGTGAAGTAATACTGCAATCCATCATCCCCCAACTGGCATGTCGGAACACTCCATGATGCCAGTGGGGGATACCCCAATCATTGTGGTTAGGGATAATCCGAAGACGGTCGTCAGACTATTCGGGTACAAACAACAAGCCGTGTTGACAACTACACTCTCTGTAGCATTGTCAACACGGCTTTTGGTTTTATTCCTTGCTTTATTAGTTGCTTATTGGGGGTCAGCGGATTTTCCCGGTTGGTAACACCGTATGTTAGGAATAAAGTGTTGCC
>CAVBFA010000265.1:0-2774 GCA_963594595.1 Oscillibacter sp.
GTTTGCAAAAGTAAAGCGATTCTGAAAGTGTCACAATACTCAAATTTTAGGAAATATTTGTTACTATACATTAAAAGGTGTGCGATTTTGCAATGTAGATAATAATAATTGGGTATCAATGAAAAATTAGTGACATTATGAATTGTTAAAAAATGATAAATGAGAATGTTTGGGCATATTGGTTTTTGTCTGTTCAAAACTATTACGTAAATTTGGCAACGAAATCTAATATCACTGCCCATATATGGGCGGTTAACCAATTTAAAATTAATATTATGAATTTACCATTTGCAGAATCTTGGAAAATCAAGATGGTAGAACCTATTCGTAGGAGTACTCGCGAAGAGCGCGAACAGTGGATAAAAGAAGCTCATTACAATGTGTTCCAGCTGAAAGCTGAGAATGTTTACATTGACCTGCTTACCGACTCTGGTACCGGAGCGATGAGCGACCGTCAGTGGGCTGGAGTGATGCTTGGCGATGAGAGTTATGCTGGAGCCACTTCTTTCTTCAAGCTGAAAGAGACAATACAGAGACTCACCGGTTTTGAGTATGTTATACCTACACACCAGGGTAGAGCTGCAGAGAATGTGCTTTTCTCATACCTGGTAAAGGAAGGTGATGTAGTGCCAGGAAATTCCCATTTTGATACAACCAAGGGACATATTGAGGGACGTAAGGCTATGGCGCTTGACTGCACCGTTGATGATGCGAAAGACACTCAGCTCGAAGTACCTTTCAAGGGAAATGTTGACCCTAAAAAACTTGAGGTGGCGTTGGAGAAATATGGTGACAAGGTGCCTTTCATCATTGTAACCATCACCAACAATACGGCTGGCGGACAGCCTGTATCAATGCAGAACCTGAGAGAGGTGAGAGCCGTTGCAGATAAATTCGGCAAACCTGTCATTTTCGACTCTGCTCGTTTTGCAGAAAATGCATATTTCATCAAGACACGTGAGAAGGGCTATGAGAACAAGACGATAAAGGAAATCACACGTGAGATGTTCGACCTTGCTGACGGTATGACGATGAGTGCAAAGAAGGACGGTATCGTGAATATGGGAGGCTTCATTGCTACACGTCGCCAGGATTGGTATGAGGGGGCAAAGGGATATTGCGTTCAGTTTGAAGGCTATCTCACATATGGAGGTATGAACGGACGTGACATGAATGCTCTTGCCATCGGTCTTGATGAGAATACAGAGTTCGACAACCTCCAGACACGTATTCATCAAGTGGAATATCTCGCTTCTCTGCTCGACGAATATCATATTCCTTACCAGCGTCCGGCCGGAGGCCATGCCCTCTTCATTGATGCTCCAAAGGTGTTGACACACGTTCCTAAGGAGGAGTTCCCTGCACAGACTCTTACCATAGAGCTTTATCTCGAGGCTGGAATCCGTGGATGTGAGATCGGTTATCTGCTTGCTGACCGTGACCCTGTGACCAGAGAGAACCGTTTTGGTGGACTTGATCTCCTGCGCTTGGCTATTCCTCGCAGAGTATATACAGACAACCATATGGCAGTAATCGCAGCAGCGCTGAAGAATGTCTATGACAGAAGGGAGCAGATCACTCATGGTGTGCGTATAACATGGGAGGCTCCGCTGATGCGTCACTTCACAGTGCAGCTGGAAAGAATAACTGATTGATGATTATATTTCCCAAATAGGGAATATCGTTTCCCACAACCGGTCAATTTAATTGATCTTGCGGTCGACAGTCCGGTTGTGGTTAATAATTAGATTTAAGAGGGTGTTTCAATTTCTTTGATTTGATTCACCCTCTTTTTCTTTATGCTGTAGTCTGATCAGTTTAAGGCGTTTTTTACATCTATGTTGGTATGGCTTACTGGTGGTGAGAAGTCAACGTATTAAAAGTGCAGTTATTAACTGCTGCATTAGACGGTCTAATGACGCCATTTAGAGGTTATATTTCAGTTGTATTCATAGACTGAAACATAGCCTTGTGATGTATAAAAAATAGAGTTGTAATGTCTAAAACACAGGCCTCGATTTTCCCCACGGTGTGGGGAACAGAACCCCCTAATGTGGGGTTTCATTCCCCACGCCGTGGGGAAAATCCGAAAGGGCTAAAGTGATGATACTTCTATGATACTTTAATGATACTTTTCTGTAAAACATTCAGAAAAGTATCATTGGGTTAAGTCGTTAGCCTACAAGGTTTTAGAGACGAATTCGGAGGACAGAATGATACTATGACACTTTGTCTTGAGAAAAACAGTTTGTGCAGACTGAGATGGAAGAGATGTTACCACCTAAATTGACGAAGAACCACTTCGTTTTGAGAAAATCATTTTGTGGTTGGATATTTGTTATGGTCTGATATCCTATAAGGATAGAAACAAAAAAAGAGGACACATCTAAAATATGATGCGTCCTCAATGAATTATGTTACTGATAAATTATCAGAAACGGTGTCTTTATTATTCACCCTTCTCCATCTTAGCCTTCAATGCAGCAAGAGCGTCGATGTCACCGAGAGTTGTAGATGCAGCAACGTTGTTGATTGTAGCTGTCTCTTCCTTCTTGGCTGCCTTCTTGCGTGGTGCCTTCTTTGGCTCTTCCTTCACATCCTCGAATGTGCGGCTGTGAGAAAGGATGATGCGCTTTGTTTCCTTAACGAACTCGATAACCTTGAACTCGAGCTCCTCGCCCTGCTGAGCCTGTGAGCCGTCTTCCTTAACGAGGTGCTTTGGAGTAGCGAAACCTTCACCACCCTCGTTGAGAGTGATAACGGCACCCTTGTCC
>CAVBFA010000266.1:0-2770 GCA_963594595.1 Oscillibacter sp.
GAGGTCGTTGATGGGGGAGCGTTCCATGGCAGAGAGGTATTGGTCTTTGTCAACGAACTGCCAGTTGACCACTTTGCCCAGCGTACGTTTCAGCATCATGTCGAGCCAGATGCGTGTGGCGCGTCCGTTGCCCTCCATAAAAGGGTGGCAGACGTTCATCTCCACGTACTTCTCGATGATGTGTTCGAAGGTGTCTTCAGGCATCTTTTCGACGGCTGAGAGGGCGGCTTGTAGATAGAGCGAGTTGGCAAAGCGAAAGCCTCCTTTGGCGATGTTCTTCTCGCGAATGGTGCCGGCGAATGGGTACAGACCTTCAAACAGATAGCGATGTATCTGCTGAAGACCTGCTGCTGTGCCTACGGGGATGTTGTCTATGTCGCCCGACTCGAAGAGGCGGTGGGCGTTATGTAGCGATTTCTCGTCTATCTCTTTTGTTGTCATAATGCTGTTGTTTGACCACAAAGTTACGAAAAATAAGTGGGATAGATATATAAATTAACAGGTAAAGTTTTTGGTCGCTGTTGCTGGTATTTCAACATTATGGATAAAAATAAAGAGGAAGTTTTCGGCTTCCTCTTTATACGATTTTTATGTTTGATACAAGGTTGCGTTAAAATGTAGCGAACAGTATTTAAGCAACCAAGCCTTTAAACAACTCTATCGTTTCTGGAGAGTCTTTTTGACTCCAAGGTATATAGCCGCATCCATATTCTTTTAGAGCCTCAATATATTCAGGCTTTAATTTTACGGCAATGTCATTTACGATTGCCAAGCTGCTGACTTCTTTGCCAGACTGTTCTTCTCGTACGGGCTTGATGTCTTGCCACGTAAATAAGAAGTTAGGTACATTGATTTTGTTCAATGTGTTGAAAGACTTCACAACCGTTTCTTTTTTTCTTCCTGCAAACTGGAAGTCAAATGTAAATTCTATACCCGTTCTACCCTTTGTTATAAACTGAGGTGTATAGACGAGGTCGTGTTTGTCAAAAAAGTTTTTGACGTCTTCTTTAAATAATGTTGCTACGTTGTTTTGTGCAAGGACTTCCATTTCTGAAATTTCCAGCATAGCGCATAATAGGCTGTGCTTTTTACGTGGAAAGTTGTCGACGGTTGCTATTGTGCGAAGTTCATTACCTTCCAGTGTTACACCATAATTGCGAAGTATGTATTCTACCCATTCTCTTCGTTTCTGAGACCTGCTGAGATTGATTCCCAACAGGTTCAAGTTGTCAAAGGTTGCCCCATCGTCACTCATCTCGATATTGTTACCTTCTTTACGAAGATATATTTCGAGAGGGTCGTTGTAGGCACCTAAAAACGGAGTGGACATGACACTCCACCCGGTAGTCTCGTCAGTGCGTATCTTAGTACTTTCACGGAGCCACTTGTAGTAGTCTGTGATTCTGTCTTCTATCCAACTCATATTATACTTTGTTGTGCCATGATAGGCGTTGTTATATTTATGTATTTTGCAAAACACTGAATAGCGGAAGCTATGTTTATGTGATTTTGTTCATCAACGATTGATTTTACACTAAAGTCGATGTCTTTTAGGGGGATTGCCCATTGTAATGTCTTGTAGCCAAAGACATTAAAGTGGGCATGTGGCCCTGGAATGTCTTTTGCTGTGTAAGGCTTGAGCTCATCAGGAACATCTTCTGTCGCTATGGCAGGATTGGGGTGAACCGAATCGTCAGAAACGTAATCTACGCGAAATATCCCCACATGTGAATCTTTCTCTAAGACATGCAGACTTAGTTTGATTAAATCCTTTGAGCTTCTATTGATAGTCCAAAGAAAGAGGAATTCCTCGTCTTTAGAACGTAGTGTAATGTTTTCACGTAATCCTGGGCTGCAGTCAATCTGTTTGGATGTACATATTGTTTTACCGTCACTCTCTAATATGATTTTGGGCGTGGCGATTAAATCCTTAGCGTCTTTATATGTAAATTCTGTTACAGTCATTGCAAATTTGTTTACGTGGGTAATATGTCAATGCTCTTTTGTGGAGCTTTATTTTGTAAAGGTAGTAAATATAATTATAACTATACACATGGTTAGATGTGTTTTATGTTTTATTAAGTCATGGGCGTAGATTTTGGTCGCAGCATTTCGTCCCTTTGCGTGTGTGGTATAGCCCTGCAATCTCTGCACTTAAGTCGTCGTATCGCGTTCGGTGTCCGATCGGATTGCGTCCGCCGCCCGATCAGATTGCGTTCGCCGCCCAATCGGACGGCGTTCGGTGAACGATGAAAAAGCGTGGGGCGGAATACATCGGAAGTGCTGCTTCTACAGTTTTTTCCCTATCCACTTGGGCAGCACTACGGTGCCCATTACGAGGAACGGGTAGTAGAAGATGGCTCTCCAAAGCATTGCTGCGAGTATGGCTACTGAGGCGTCGGGCAGATAGTCGGCGTAATAGAGGCGGAACATCAGTTCGGCTACGCCGCTGCCGCCAGGCGTGGGACTGAGTATAGATACCATCCACATCACCCATTGTCGGCACCAGGCTATGAGCATGTCGCCCTGACATTGGAAGGCGAAGAGAATGGCGGCTACGATGGCGAATCGCGTGAGCCAGGCTACGGAGGTGTAGCCCATCAGGCGCAGCCAGAAACGGCTGCCTTCGAACTTTGCCTCCTGCGAGGCTAAGGTCATGTCGTTGGAGAAGCGCTCTATTTTCGGCTGGAACCTGCGCAGACCCGGTATCTTGCAGCATGCCTTAAGCACCCAGCCGAGGATTTGCGGTCGGTGGAGCAGCAGCACGTAC
>CAVBFA010000267.1:0-2698 GCA_963594595.1 Oscillibacter sp.
CCATCTTTATGATACGTTTCAGCCCGGTCCATTGCTCATACATGCCTTCCTGTTCCAGAAGTGCAGTATCAAAAATGGAACAGGTTCTTTTTTTCAACCTGCCGTGACCTTTTTCCTCGGTTATGTAGGTCGACATCGGGCCTGTGCGCTTGAAGATGTCTCAGTCAGATCTATAAGTATAAGCTGGTTGCTTTTCAATGCCATCAGATAGTCTCCTCCTTGAAGAAGAATCTGTTCGGCGACCCGTCGGATGCCGCCGAACTCTACACAAAAGGCCATTTTTTGTCGATATTGGATGTTATAGCTCTGCGATCTGTTTTTATCTCGCATGGTGGCCGGAGGCGGGTTCGCCGGGATACCACCAGCCAGAGCCGTTGTCAATGTAGGGCGTAGAGCCGTCGTCAGGGTATTCGTAGCGCGCATCATGCTCGAATTGCGATATTTTGTCCATCCATTCAGGGATTTCGCCACCGATGCGGTTGCCGAAACACCAAAAAATATACAAGCGTCCGTTGTTGTCAAACGTGAGGCTCTTCATGTCGTTATTGAAACAACTGATTATGCTAAGGTAAGGGGCACCGCTCAGATCAAGCTCTTTGATGGAGTTCTCGTAGCAGAACACATGGCGCAGTTTCTGTCGATGAGGGATGACGAGGCTTTTCATTTGGTTGACGGCACAATCGATTTCCTGCAGTTCCACACAACGGCTGAGGTCGATTGATTCCAATCGGTTATACTCGAAACTAAGCTCGTCGAGGGTTGTGCACCATCCCACGGAAAGGTTCTCAATCTCGTTGTAACCGACATCGAGTTTGCGGAGCGATAGGCAGCCGTCGACCTTGATTTTGGAAATTTTATTGTTTATCAGATAGACCTCTTCAAGCATCGGACAGGCGGATAGATCGACTTCGGTAATCTCGTTCTTGGAGGCGTGAAGTTTCACGAGTGCCCTACAGCCCGATAGGTCTACCTTACCCTTGACTCCTAATTCGCCGAGGCGTAGATCGAGACGCCCATTTTCATAAAGGACACCGTTCCAACGATTGATAGGCAGGTCTGAACCCCAGTTGTGATTGAAACGCCAGTTCGGACCGTCGTTGTCGTTGTAAAGACGCATAAGGTAAGTGCGCACCTCTTCCTCCGTCGGCAACTCAATGCCGAGTCCCTCTTGGGAAACCGTGACCTGTGCCGCCGCATGCCCGGCTGTGAGGTTAAAGACTACATTGCGTCTGTCGGTCGATGTGTTGGGGTGCATGGTAAAGACGATGCGGCAATGGTCGTCAGCATCGCCTTTCTCGGCATCCAATGTGCCGAATACGGCTTGCTGGTCGTCGGTATAACGTATCGTCCAGTCCTTGTTGGCTCTGAATGTGATATGCGCGTCGCCACCTTTGGCATCGATGGTGAAAAGATTCGAATCGAGCATTATAGTGTCAGGCTCGGGGGTGGGCGGTATGTCCTCGCCATCGCTTGAGCAGGCGACGGCGAGAAACGATAAAAATGCGGTTATCAGCCGTCCGAACCTCATTTCGACGGATGCTTGGTTAGGAAGTCATCGACAAACCCGACAAAGATCTGCGGATTGTCCAACACTTCTTTGGCGAGTTCCTTGCGGGCCTTTTTATCTTTTGGGTAGAAACGCTCCATTATAGCCTCGCTCAGTGCAGGATTTATTTCCTTGAAATCCTCAGCGATATCTTTGGCAAAGAACTCTGGCTTGTGGCATCCTGCCTGAATCGGGTTGCTGTAAAACATATAAAGTTCGCCATCGGTTTTCATCCTGATCCACCACATCTCGATGCGCTGGTCTAAGTTCATTATACCGACTTTACAGTTACCGATATAAGGCATCTTGCAGAAGTCGATGTTGCGACCGTTGTAGACACGGCGTATCATTTTGTATTTACCTTTCTTGAATGAGATTCCAGCGACAGGCAGATAAAAGTCACCCACTGCAAAATCATCGTGGGTGCTCGCAGTAATCAGAATAGAGTCAACGTCTGCGGCCTCGCATTTGACGGTCTTCGACGGGGCGTCAGGCGAAACTATGTGGAAACTATGGCCCGGATTAAGGAATGTTTGTTTGTATGTGAGCCAGTGTTTTGGCATGAGGCCCTCGTAGATGCGTCCGTCTTTAAACCATATTTTTGCCTCGATTTTGCCTTTGCCATTGTCTTCGTCATCGTTTTTGTCTTTTTGGGCTGAAACATTCAGTGTCGTGACGAAAACAAAAATGACTGTGAAAAGTGAGAATAGTTTTTTATTAGTCATAGAAACTGCGATTTTTGATTTTGTCACACAAAGTTACAAATATATATGTGACAAAATGGTGACAAACATTATTTTTTTTACTAAAAACCAGGGCTGCTCCACCTAATTTTTCAGGTGAGCCATAATACTCGGTTTTACCCAAAAAAGATAAACCACTTACGAAAGTAAGTGGTTTATCTTCGGTGACCTCGGTGGGACTCGAACCCACGGCCCATTGATTAAGAGTCAATTGCTCTACCAGCTGAGCTACGAAGTCTTCCTTTTGTCGCATACGGATAAATTCCGTTTTGCGGGTGCAAATATGCAACAATATTTTTAATTCTGCAAGAATAAACGGAATTAATCTTCTTTGATGTTGTGGTAAACGTTGGTTACGTCATCATCTTCATCCAGTTTGTCCAGAATTTTATCAACTTCTGCTCTTTGT
>CAVBFA010000268.1:0-2583 GCA_963594595.1 Oscillibacter sp.
ACTTGCGCCCCAATAAGCCTACATCATTGAGATAAAGCTTAAAGGCATTGTCTTTCTTATAGGCAGAGAGCGGCAGGCGAGGGGTTCCTATCGCCGAAACCCGATGCACCAATCCAGCCTGGCACAACCATTCGATGGCTCCCTCATACTCACGTGCCCTCGACCCTTTCTGAACATCAGCATAACAAATAAAATGAAAGAGCGGAAGAATAACTGGTAACTCTGTTACCTTGTTTTCATCTCTGTTATCTGTGGAAGAATTTGTAATTTAAACCAAAATTGCTTTAATTATTGGTAAATTTAGTTAACAAGCTTTAAAAATCGGGGGGTAAAGATGAACTTTAATAATTGAAAAAATATGTATATCTTTGTTGATATATCATTTACCAGTAAAATAAAAGACATGAGGAAACATTTGTCATTACTGCTGATAGCCCTTGTGTTACCCTTGTTCACATGGGCACAGGAAAAGCTATCGGTATCGGATTTCTATTGCAATGTGGAAGGCACGGAGGCCATGCTCGCAGAGACACAGAAGCTAGACCCCAACGGACAGAGATGTGCCATAATAAAAGTGGTGTCCACTCCACCGCTGAAGGGCCTAGCCTTTGACACCGGACAGCTTCAGGTCATGGGTGTGGTGGAAAAAACAGCCGAGACCTGGGTTTATGTGCAGAAGGGTATCAAGAAAATCCAGATACAGCACCCACAGCTTGGCAGTACGGAATACCAAATACCAATTTCGATAAAGGCCGGACGCACATACACGATGAAACTTACGGGCGACATGGTGCAAACGTTGACCTTCAACGATTCGAAGAGTCAGGAGCTGGTGCTGAATGTGTCGCCAAGCGATGCCGAAGTGATAATAAACGGCACTGTAGAAACGGCACAGTTTGGTGTGGTGAGGAAGCGTCTCTCCTTCGGTACCCACAGATATATCGTAAGGGCAAAAGACTACTACGAGCAGCAGGGAACAATAACTATCAACGACCCCAAAATGCCGCAGGAATTGTCAATCAACCTCAAGCCGAAATTCGGTTGGCTGCGTTTTGACAATTATTATGCAATGACCGACGCCAAACTTTACATCGACTTCAAATACTATAGCGGCATTACCGATGAAGCAATACGTATTGGCAGCGGCAGACATGCCATCCGCATAGTGAAACCTCTCTATGAGACTTACGAGGAGGAAGTTGACATCACAGACAACGATACCACGGCTGTCAGTCCTGAGCTCGTGGGCAACTATGGCACGGCATCACTCACTGCAAGCAGTCCGGAGACAGAAATCTGGATAGACAACGAGCTGATGGGCAAGGGCAAAGTGGATGTGAATCTTGGTGTGGGCAGGCACGAAGTGATGTGTAGGCGTAAGAGCCATCGATGCGTCACACAAGAGATTACAATAAGCAAGGACGATATGCTAACCGCCAATCTGCTCGCTCCAGAACCAATATACGGAAGCATACACATCAAGTCGTCGGAGCAGGCGCGCTTCACATTAGATGATGGCAACAGATCAGACCCTACTTCGGAATTCCGTTCCGACAAAGTGCTCATCGGAGAGCATAAGGTAGAGGTTCAGAAAAAGGGCTTCAAGACGGAAACGCTATATGTAGATGTGGAGGAAGGCAAGACGGTGGAGAAAAGCGTAGACATGCTCGCCATCGCCACTGTGACTTTCGATTCCAACCCACAGGGCGCCGATTTCTATATCAACGGCGAGCGTATGTCTGCCACGCCATATACAACAGACTTGAAGTCGGGCGAGTCATACCGAATCGGATTCCTGGCACCTGGCTACTATCCTTGGAACGGCACCCGCTCTTTTAACAAAGACGAAGTGTTCAACAAGAATCTTGCCAAGATATTCTATCAAAAGAACCGTTTTTATTTAGACCTCGGTTATCAGGTGGGAACTTTCAATGCCCCGTATGCAGCCATAGGATTTTATGCAAGCGGCTTCAACGGTGAGCTTGGTGTGAAATACGGATTGAAAAAGAGTGATGTGATGTATTTCACTCCAACCGACACCCCCGGTGCTGACTATGAGGAAAAATGTGTACAGCCATTGTGCTTTGAAGGAAAAATTGGTTACGGTATAGTGCTCGGACATGAAAAGTTTGTAAACCGACTGCTGCTTACACCTCAGGTGGGCGTTTCGTATACATCAGTGTTAAGCGACAAGAAGGATGCTTCATCAGACAGCAAGGTCGTGACCTATGCATTGTCGGGAGTTGCCGCTCTCCGTCTGCAATTTGCCATCTGCCGGGGTGTGGCACTCAGCGTGATGCCAAGCTACAGTTTTCCGATAAAGAAGGGCATATTGTATGAACAGATGGAGAAACTCTCTGACGATATAAAGGGGTGTAGCACAGGAATGAACTTCTGCGCATCGATGAATTTCTATTTCTGATTTCACCACATATTCTACAACGATTTATTTAATTGAGAAAGAATGAAAACAAATATATATTCAATAGCAGCCGCCACAATAGCTGGCGCATTATGCCTCTCGCTTGGCTCCTGTGCGGAATCGGCAGAGCTAGGCGACGGGAAATATACCGTGTCTCTGAA
>CAVBFA010000269.1:0-1625 GCA_963594595.1 Oscillibacter sp.
CACTACACCCACAAGACCGCACGCCTCAGCCCCAAACAACAGTGCATACTTTTCACCACCTGGGGACCTCCCGAGATTAAGCTGCACGGTCATGACGAAACACCGGAAAACCAGAAGTAGGCAAAACACGGAAAAAATGAGTTGAGCGAACTATATAATATAGAATAATATATATTTTTATTTATATATGCACGGTTCGTGGCACGCCCCGTTTTTCAGCACCCGTGCAAAACCCTCATATACAAACGGTTATCATCACAAAGAGGGCGGCACGGTTGGTGGCACGGTCACAGTCCCGAAAACAGAGCCTCTATTTTCCCTAAACAAAGGCTCTATTTCCCCTAAACAGAGCCTCTGTTTCACCGAAATGAAGGCTCTGTTTCACTGAAACGAAGGTTCTGCCTTGACCGGGCAAAATCCTCGTTTTTCTCTCCTTCCCTATCAATACCGACAATTTATTACCGGCTCTTTCCGTCCAAATACTACACCGCCGTCCATATCCGCCAACAGCGTCCAACGCTATTTTGCCGACGGGAAATATCGCCTTATATTTACACCGCATTCAACAACGAGTGTAAAACAATAAACCATTTCAATTCATGAAACAATTAACTACATCATCTCTCAAACAAGGTTACATCACTATCCCCCGGGCATTACTAAACAGACAAGCAACCGACGGCGCTGCCGGAGAGACAGAAGCATTTCTCCAAATCCTGGCGCACACCAATTATTCCGACGTGCCATACGACATCAACGGGACAATCATTCTATGCAAACGCGGTGACTCCCTTATCAGCTATCACCACTGGAGCAATATTTTCGGCTGGACACGCCCCAAAACCACCCGTTTCTTTCAACGACTGGCCAAAGGAGGCATTATAGACCTCATCCCTCATCAGGAAAAGATACTCCATATCCGTATCACCAACTTTGATCTTTGGACCGGACGTATCCCTTCGGAAGCCAAAGACGCCCGAAAGGAAGAAATCTCCACAGACTTCGACCTTTTCTGGGACAAATACCACACCGTGATGCGGAAGCCGAAAGTCAACGTCGCCCGTGGCCGCCGCGAATGGAACAAGCTCACCCGCGAGGAACAACAACTGGCAATAGACCGCATCGAGGACGTCTACTACCACACCAACGACACCCGCTTCATCGCCCACGCTTCCACTTACCTGAAAGACAAGGCTTTTCTGAACGAATATATGGACTAAAAAGACAAAGAATATGCAACCACACGCACCCGAACTCGAAGAAGCCGTCATAGGCGCCTGCCTGATAGAGCAGGAAGCGTTGCCGCTCATAGCGGACAAGTTACGCCCTGAAATGTTCTACGACGACCACCACCAACTGATCTTCGCCGCCCTCATGGCGATGTATCATGCCGGCAAGAAGATCGACATACTGACCGTCAAGGAAGAACTCGCCCGTCGCGGAAATCTGGATGCGATAGGCGGACCGTATGCCATTGTGCAACTGAGCAGCAAAGTCGCCTCCTCCGCACATATCGAATATCACGCGCAAATCATTCACCAGAAATACCTGGCACGCGAAATGGTTGTCGGCTTCAACAAGCTGCTCACCTGTGCCATGGACGAGACGATCGACATCGACGACAC
>CAVBFA010000269.1:1635-2544 GCA_963594595.1 Oscillibacter sp.
ATTTACTATCAAAACGGCCAGCCGCTTGCCGGCACCGGTCTGACGGAACTGGACAAGAAAACAGGTGGCTTACAGGACAATGACCTCATCGTTATCGCCGCCCGTCCCTCGGTAGGCAAAACGGCCTTCGCCCTCCACCTGGCACGCCATGCGGCTCTGGCGGGGAACGCAGTAGCCGTGTACAGTCTCGAAATGCAGGGCGAACGCCTTGGGGACCGTTGGCTAATGGCCGCCTGCAACATCAACCCGTACCGGTGGCGCAACGGGATTCCCAATCCCCAAGAGGTAGCGGAGGCACGCACCACCGCCTCGGGACTGGCACAACTGCCTATCTACGTGGACGACAGTTCTTCCGTCAGCATGGATCACATCCGTTCGAGCGCACGGCTGCTGAAAAGCCGCAAGCAGTGTGACATGATTATCATCGACTACCTGCAACTTTGCGACATGAGCACCAAGCAGGTCAACCGGAACCGGGAACAGGAGGTGGCACAAGCCACCCGCAAAGCGAAGTTGCTGGCAAAGGAGTTGCATATCCCCGTCGTGCTGCTGAGCCAGTTGAACCGCGAATCGGAGAACCGTCCCGGAGGTCGTCCGGAACTGGCGCACCTGCGCGAAAGCGGAGCAATCGAACAGGATGCGGACATCGTTATACTCCTTTACCGACCGGCTATGCTGCATATTCCGACCGACCGCGAAAGCGGTTACCCGACAGAGGGACTGGGTGTGGCTATCGTTGCCAAGCAACGTAACGGGGAGACGGGAAATGTGTATTTCGGACATAATCAGTCTATTACAAAATTTTATGACTATGTTCCTCCAATGGAATATTTGAATAAATACGCCAAATAGTTTTGGTTATTTATATAAATAATATAACAGTAAATAATAGATTATCAACTATTATAT
>CAVBFA010000270.1:0-2535 GCA_963594595.1 Oscillibacter sp.
CCCAGAATGCCAACCCGAAAATCGTGTTCTTCGACCTGGCGCTGAAGAATATCGTCCTGCTCATCAGAAAATGATGGGAAAGCCACAGAAGATCCTAGGCGCCATACGCCCTGAAAGGGCAGAAGCTCCTAGCCCAGGGCAACGCCCTGGGTTTACATAGTAGAAAAATGACGCCCTGTAAGGGCAAAAGCATAATATACATTTATTTAATAACAATAAATAGAATACATCGTGGATTATAAAAATATGAAATTCAGAATGTGGAATGGCTGCGATAGAGGTCTATGCTGCAAGGCTGTGGGTCGTCAGGACCGACAGCTCAACACATACGACTGGCTAGCCGACGTGCCAGGAAACGCTGAGAGCACCGACCTGGTGGAAGTGCAATTTAAAAATACCCGAAAGGGATATTATCACAATGTTAACAACCTCGACCTCAAAAAAGGCGATATCGTGGCTGTAGAGGCTAACCCAGGTCACGACGTGGGTGTAGTAACATTAACCGGCCGACTGGTAAAACTGCAGATCAAAAAGGCAAATCTCAAGTCGCAGGATGACATCAAGCGCATCTACCGACTTGCCAAGCAGGTGGACCTCGACAAGGCAAAGGAAGCCAAGAGCCGCGAACACGATACCATGATCCAGAGCCGACAGATAGCCAAGGACCTGGGTCTGAAGATGAAAATCGGTGACGTGGAGTATCAGGGCGATGGCAACAAGGCTATCTTCTACTACATTGCCGATGAGCGTGTGGACTTCAGACAGCTTATTAAGGTATTGGCTGAAGCCTTCAGAGTACGTATCGAGATGAAACAGATTGGTGCGCGACAAGAGGCAGGACGCATAGGCGGTATTGGTCCGTGCGGACGTGAGCTTTGCTGCGCTACCTGGATGACTAACTTCGTATCGGTATCTACTGGTGCCGCACGATATCAGGATATATCGCTCAACCCGCAGAAGTTGGCAGGACAGTGCGCCAAGCTGAAATGTTGCCTCAACTATGAAGTAGACGCATACGTGGAATGCCAGAAACGTCTGCCAAGCAAAGAAATCGTTCTTGAAACATTAGACGCTACTTATTTCTTCTTCAAGGCGGATATCTTGAAAGGCGAAATCACTTATTCTACAGATAAGAGTTTCTTGGCAAACGAGGTGACTATCCCTGCACGCCGTGCTTTCGAAATCATCAATATGAATAAGAGAGGCGAGAAACCCGAAAAGATGCAAAGCGACGGACATAAGGAGGTAGAACGTCCTAAAGACTTGCTTGAACAAGAGAGCTTGACTCGTTTCGACAAGAGCAAGAATGCCAAAAAGAAAAAAAGAAAATCGGGTGATAACAACAAGAACGCCAACAGAGCGGATAATAGAGACAATAGAGCGGACAACAGAGCTGAACAGGCTGAAGCAAAAGCAGCTAATACACCGGCAGGAAACGAAGGTGCGGAAAAACAGCCTAACAACGAGAACAAGCCCAACGAACGTCGCCCACGTGAGCGCAACGGACAGAACGAACGCCGACGCGACCGCAACGATAAAGGTAACCGCCCGAACAGACCGCAGCAGGAAAAGCCTGCCAATAATAATGAGGAGAAAAACGGAAACGGAAATGCTCCGAAAGTGAAGGACGATAATCAAGCTACACCGCAAGAGGGAAAACCGCAAGGCGATAACAATAGACGTCAGGAACGGAACAACAGAAACCGACCTCCAAGACGCCCAAGAAATAATGAAAACAACGAAAACCGTCCTCCAAGACCGCCTAAAGCAGAAAACAACAGTGAAAAAACAAACAACGAAGGACAAGCTCAATAATAAAATAGCAAAATTCATAGTCATCCTAATATGTGGGATGACTATGGGTCTTGCCGCTTGCCAAACAGACACAATATATCATAAGTATCATGCTATCCAGAACAAAGACGGATGGCAGAAGACTGACACTTTACTATTCGAACTCACATCCGACTTAACTCAGCATCGTTATAATATGGAGATAGGAATACGTCACTCCGAACTGTATCCGTATCAGGATATATGGATAGGTGTGCGTCGCCCTCTTTCGCCCAACCATACAATGGACACACTGCATATAGAAATGGCCGACGAAGAAGGAAACTGGTTAGGAAAAGGGAACTCCGGATCTTATTATCAATTGACTCAGCATACTGGCGTCATCACTCTTTATGCTGCCGACAGCGTATTGCAAATAGTTCCTCTCATGAAAGACAACGTACTGAAAGGTGTTCACGACGTTGGTATTCGCCTGTCAACTTTCACGAGCGGCGTCAATGCGCAGAAAGACGAAAAGTAATATCGTAAAGCCCCATAACGATGAACCTCCATAACTGAAGAACGGAAGCGGGATTCCGATAACCGGCGTAAGTCCAAGCACCATCCCTACATTCACGAACAAGTGAAAGAAGAAGATACTCAATACAGAATAGCCATACACACGCCCGAAGCGGGTGGTTTGCCGTTCTGCCAGATGTATCAGTCGCCAAATTAAAGCCGAGAAGAGTAATATCACAGCTG
>CAVBFA010000271.1:0-1556 GCA_963594595.1 Oscillibacter sp.
TTATGCCGAGTTCTTTCATGCGTTTCCTTATCAACCTTGCCGGGGTTGATGCATCATCTCTATAACCGGGGCTTTGCTCTGGCTGTTTCCATGCCAAAGCTTGTCCCTCTGGTTATAGTTTATTTATGTGGGCTTATTGCCGGAGGTGGTCTGTAAGTGTTGATACTCGCGAATGCTATGAGATATTATTAAAAAGGTCATATCCATAGCAGCCACCTCCTTCCGTGAAACGCTGTTGGTGAATAATCCGATTATCCACCTCCGACGCAAAGCCCGCTTCACGAATTAAGGTTATTGTGCGCGGCAGAAAGCCGCACGTTCATGATTGCTCCCGCAGACATTGGGGTGGCAAGTGCAGCAACCTTTTCCCGCCTGCATTTGGGATACTGTCGGGCGTTTCCGCCCATCCACGGTGATTCTTGTGCCGTTAGAAAACGGCGGCTCGTTGTTTTGCCGCATAGGGCGGCGGTTCATAAGACTTCTTTTCTGCTGATACTCTTTTTCTTTTCAAAATAATTCACTGCTTAATAATGGGCGGAGATCTATTAAGATTGGGAGGACAATGATAAGATATCATAGAAAAGATATGGAGTGGTGAATAGACTGTAAATATCTACGATTGTAAAATCTCCTTTGTGTTGGATAGATTCTGTGATATAATACAAAAAATAATTGTTATACACAGGAGGTTCGCTATGAGTACAGAGAAGAACCACATTAGCCTATCCGAAGAGCAGCAATTATTTATTTCAAAAGCCTTGGAGGGGCACAATATCCTTGTTGATGCCTGCATAGGAAGCGGAAAAACAACCGCCATACAGATGCTTTGCAACACAATGCCTCCCGAGCGCAATATTCTCTACCTTACATACAACCGGCTACTAAAAATTGATGCAAAATCAAAAATAAAGGCAAGGAATGTTACTGTCACGAACTACCACGGCTTTGCATACTCCTCTTTGATAAAAGAGGGAATATCAGCAGGTATTTCTGACCTGATTCAGACATTTAACAAAACACATCCCAATATAGCCCAATATGACGTGCTTATATTGGACGAGTATCAGGATATCGAGCTTGAGTTGGCAGAAATGCTGAAGTTCATAAAAGCTTCCTGCCCCGACATTCAAATTATAGCAGTCGGTGATATGGAGCAAAAAATATATGATAAAACAACGCTCAATGTACCATCTTTCATTGATGATTTTCTTGAGAATTATATCCGACTTGAATTTACAAAGTGCTTCAGACTATCGCCTGAATTGGCAGGAAAGCTGGGCCGTATTTGGGAAAAGACGATTATCGGTGTAAATGAAAGCTGTGTCGTTGAGGAGATGAGCATAGCACAGGCGGTTGATTTTTTAGCAAAGCAGGAGCCGCGGGACATTTTATGCCTCGGAGCACGGATTGGCGATATGGTTAACTCACTCAACGAGCTGGAATTTCGTTATCCTGACCGTTTTAACAAAAAGACCGTCTATGCCAGCATCAGAGAAACAGACACGGGTGGAGCGACAGAACCTAAAAAGACATCGGCTATTTTTACGACCTATGAC
>CAVBFA010000271.1:1566-2522 GCA_963594595.1 Oscillibacter sp.
ACCTATGACAGCAGCAAAGGTTTGGAACGGCCTGTGTGCGTTATCTTCGATTACACAGAAAGCTATTGGCAACTCCGTATAGCCAAGCCGCAGCAATCCTATCAAATCCTGCGGAATATTTTCTGCGTCGCAGCCAGTCGAGGAAAGCAGCATATCATCTTTGTAAAAAGTGATGAAGCCATGCTTTCGGAAGAAACTATCTCAACGCCGGTGGGTACAAATATGGATTTCGGGGACGTCGATATTTCCCAAATGTTTGACTTCAAATATAAGGAGGACGTTGAGGACTGCTACGGTTTGCTGGAAATATCTCCCACCACTCTCTCAGAAGACACCCGTGAGATTTATGTCAAAAATACAGATGGACTGATAGATCTTTCCCCTTGCATCGGTACTTATCAAGAAGCAACATACTTCAGCCAGTATGATATTGATAAGGATATTGACTTTTATCTGAAACTAAACAAAGACCAAGGTGCTAAAATTGACGGAAATATCCGCAGTAAATCTCTTGATAAGAAAATCCTATACCTCACTTCTTTGGAAACAAAGCAAAACCGGTATAAGACACAAGTTGACATCCCATTTGTTTCCGATGTGGAACGAGACTTTTTATGCCAAAGGTTAAGTTCAAAGTTTTCCGAAGATGAAACTGTTCAGGTGGAATGTGCGATCCCATTTGCAGATAATGATGGAGTGGAACTGCTTTTTACTGCGCAAGGTCGCGCCGACGTGGTAAAAGACAATATTGTTTATGAGTTGAAGTTTGTCTCTGAGCTTACCCATGAACATTTTTTGCAGTGCGCTTGTTATATGGTCGCAATGGGACTTGACATCGGTATTCTATGGAATACCAGAAAGAATCAGGCTTATGAGATACGAGTTCCCGACCGTAAGGCATTTCTGGATGCAGTTGCCAAAACCATCACAAAGGGATTTTTAAAGGAATATAAGAG
>CAVBFA010000272.1:0-394 GCA_963594595.1 Oscillibacter sp.
ATGCCTAACGATTCATTTGCCATCAGACTACGAGAAGCAAGACGTATGCGAAAACTCAGCATGGACAAGCTCGTTGAACTTGCCGACTTTGTTGTGACCAAGCAAAGTCTTTCAAGATATGAGCGAGGCGTCATGCGTCCTCATGCCAACGTCCTTTCGACGCTGGCGAAAGCCTTGGATGTCAGCGAGGACTATTTTCTCGGAACCAACATGCACATAGACATGCCAATGCTCCGCACCACATCTGGAGGCAAACTGCATGAGGATGTTCTCATGGCTATAGAGGCGAGGCTCTCTTATTGGACAGAACGACTTCTCGCCAAGGAACGCGCAGCAAGCTTCTCCGTGGAGTTTAAGAATCCCATTGAAATCTTTCAGGTTTCCTCACTCGAGG
>CAVBFA010000272.1:446-1018 GCA_963594595.1 Oscillibacter sp.
CACTCGAGGATGTCATCCGGGCTGCCGATCTCCTGCGCCAGCTTTGGCATTGCGGCGACGGGCCCATCGCAAGTGTGCTCCGTCTGTTTGAACGCAAGGGAATCAGAATTATGGAGGACGAACTTCCTGCGGATGTTTATGGTCTCAGCACATGGGCTGACAATCGTCTGCCGCTGATGGTTCTCGACACCCGCCATTCAAAGACTACTGCCGACCGTCTGCGCTTCACAGCCGCTCACGAGCTTGCCCACCTCCTGCTGTCTTTCCCTTCGTCTTCAGACCTGACGGTGGAAAAGCTCTGTCACAAATTCGCTGGTTTCTTCCTCTTCCCCAAGTCCGCATTCATAGAAGAGATGGGCGGCGAGCATCGCGACGAGCTGACGCTTGAAGAGATGGTAGACCTAAAAGAGCTGTACGGCGTCTCCATCGCCGCCCAAGTGCACGAAGCCTGGGACCTCCGCATGATTTCGCGCGAACACTACGACTGGTGGTACGACGAGAACATCAAGAAGAACCAGATGGAAGAAGGGTGGGGCGTATACGCTTTCCCTGAGACGGTCGGAAAAGAGAAG
>CAVBFA010000272.1:1028-2479 GCA_963594595.1 Oscillibacter sp.
ACGCAAGGATAAGAAATAAAGTAAAATAGCGTTTGAGATATGACAGAAATTATATCACATATATATCAAGACAATGAAGGACATTGGGTTATACAATCCAATGAGGACCACTCTGCTGGTGTTGCAAAACTTGCTTCACAATTTGCAGGAGAGTTTGGTATGAGCGAATGGGGTAAGGTGTTGGGACTACTCCACGATAAAGGAAAAGAGACTGACGCCTTTCAGCAATACATTAAAAAGGAAAGCGGATATGCCCCCGACATTAAGATTTGTGGCAAACATCATCATGCCTACGTAGGAGGAATATTAGCTCAAAAATATTATGGAAAGTCATCCTATAATTTATTTGTCAATCAGATTGTGTCTCATCATACAGGGCTACATGATTCTGATGAGATTAAAGGAATCGTCGATCAAGAGATTCCGTCCGAGGTGAATATCTACCATAAAAAGGAAAAGCTGAACCGACCTGGATTAAATATACAAGCTAACGATTTTCATCATTTAGCTCGCATGCTATTCTCATGTTTAGTAGATGCAGACTTTCTTGATACTGAAGCATTTATGGACAGGGAATCTTATACGTTAAGACAAAACAAAGATGCTTTAAACGATTTGTTGCCGTTGCTTGAAAACAAGCTAAAGGAATTAAAGGCTAAAGCAGACTCTTCCGAGATAAACATCATAAGAAACCAGATTCAGCAACAATGTTTGAAGATGGCTGATACTCCTACTGGTTTCTATAGCTTGACTGTACCCACTGGTGGAGGCAAGACATTATCCTCACTGGTTTGGGCTATAAAACATGCAATAAAAAATGGACAGAAAAGAGCTATCATCGCCATACCTTATACAAGTATTATTGTTCAGACGGCATCTATCCTAAGAAGCATCTTTGGAGAAGAGAATGTTCTGGAACATCATAGCTGTGTAGACCCCGAGCAGATAAAAGACGAGAAACTGAAAGAGAAGATGAAGTTGGCAACAGAGAATTGGGACTACCCTATTATCGTTACCACCAATGTGCAACTGTTCGAATCTATGTTCAGCAACAAGCCATCGGCTTGCAGAAAACTTCACAATATAGTAAACAGCGTGATAATCCTAGATGAGGTGCAGACTCTTCCTATGGATTATCTGCAGCCCATAGTAGATTCACTGAAAACATATAACAAGCTTTTCAATGTATCCTTCCTGTTCACAACTGCAAGTCAACCAGTGCTGAGCGGGCTCATTGAAGGCTGTAATCCGAAAGCCGCCTTCAACGGAATAGACCATATAACAGAAATAATACCGGATGATTTCAAGCTACATGAAAAGTTACGTAGAGTGAAGCTGAGCATCAATGACGAAGGAAAAAACTATGATGAGGTGGCAGAGATGTTGAGCCAACACAAAAGAGTGCTCTGCATTGTCAACACACGTAGGGACGCTAAAGAAATCTACCAACG
>CAVBFA010000273.1:0-2473 GCA_963594595.1 Oscillibacter sp.
CGTTGAAGGTGATGACAATACTACTGTAAATACTTTTGCAAAAATAGAAGAAGGAAAAAAAGGAGCAATTTCGTTCTTGTCAAACCCCAAATATACTCACTATTTGTATTCTACAAATTCTAGTATCGTTCTGGTTAATAATGATTTGAAACTGGAACAAGATGTTCCTTGTACTCTGATACGAGTGCCAAGTGCTTATGAGGCCGTGGCGCAGCTCCTGCAGCTATATGAGTCTATGAAGCCAAAGAAGACAGGTGTCAGCTCGTTGGCGAGCATTTCTGCTTCTGCAAAAATAGGTGAGAATTGCTATATTGCACCTTTTGTTTGTATCGGAGATAATGTTGAGATAGGAGATGGATGCCAGATTTATCCGAATGTCACGATTGGTGACGGCGTGAAGGTGGGCAATAACACGATCCTCTATTCCAATGTTTCTGTTTATCATGGTTGTAAACTTGGCAATTGTGTTACAATCCACTCTGGTTCTGTGATTGGTGCTGACGGCTTTGGTTTCGCTCCAAATGCAGAAGGTTACGACAAAATCCCTCAGATAGGCATAGTCACCATTGAGGATAATGTTGAAATCGGTGCCAATACCTGTGTTGACCGTTCCACTATGGGAAGCACATACGTACGCAAGGGCGTGAAACTTGACAACTTGGTACAGATAGCCCACAATACCGACATCGGCGAGAATACCGTAATGTCTGCACAGGTTGGAATCGCTGGAAGTACGAAAGTAGGCTCTTGGTGTATGTTCGGTGGCCAGGTGGGTCTCGCAGGACATATTAAAATCGGCAACAAGGTCTTTTTGGGTGCTCAGTCTGGAGTGCCTGGAAACATTAAAGACGACCAGACGCTCATCGGTACTCCACCAATGGAACCGAAGAAATATTTCAAGTCTCAGGCCATTTTCCGCCGTTTGCCGGAAATGTATGCCAAAATCAATGAATTGGAAAAAGAATTGGCTAAGCTTAAGGGTGAATCTGAGGCTTAACGAATCATTAAAGAATAACAATAGAAGATTATGTCTAAACAAAAAACGCTTAAAGGTAGTTTTGCCCTTTGTGGCAAAGGACTGCATACTGGTCTCAGTCTGACGGTCACTTTTAATCCGGCGCCAGAGAATTCCGGCTATAAAATACAGCGTATAGATTTGGAAAACCAGCCTGTTATAGAGGCTATAGCTGAAAATGTAGTAGATACACAACGTGGAACAGTGTTAGGCAAGGGGGATGTTAGGGTCTCAACCGTAGAACATGGTATGTCTGCATTGTATGCCATGGGCATAGACAACTGTCTTATCCAGGTTAATGGTCCGGAATTCCCGATCCTTGATGGTTCTGCCGCCATGTATGTTGACAAAATCAACGAAATCGGAATTGAAGAACAGAATGCTCCAAAGGATTATTATATAATCAGACATAAGATAGAAATCAAAGACGAGGAGTCTGGGTCTTGCATAACGATTCTTCCGGATGAAGGATTCAGCCTTACCACAATGTGCTCTTTTGAGTCCAAGTTCATCAATAGCCAATTCGCTACATTGGATGATATGGATGCCTATGCAACAGAGATTGCGCCTGCAAGAACGTTTGTCTTCGTGAGAGACATTGAGCCTTTGTTGAAGGCAAATCTTATCAAAGGCGGTGATATGGACAATGCCATTGTCATCTATGAGCGCCAGACGACTCAGGAGAGGCTTGACCAACTTGCTGATTTCTTGAAGGTTCCGCGTCTTGATGCCACAAAGCTTGGTTATATTCAGCATAAGCCGTTGGTTTGGGAAAATGAATGTACACGCCACAAGCTTCTTGATATCATCGGTGATATGGCTCTTATCGGTCGTCCTATCAAGGGACGTATTATCGCAACTCGTCCGGGACATACTATCAACAATAAGTTTGCCCGCCTTATGCGTCGCGAAATCCGCAAGCATGAGATCCAGGCTCCGATTTATGATTGCAATGAGCCGCCAGTAATGGATGTAAACCGAATCCGTGAGCTTCTTCCACATCGTTATCCGATGCAGCTTGTTGACAAGGTGATTTCCCTTGGCGCTAACAGTATTGTTGGAGTGAAGAATGTCACGAGCAATGAACCGTTCTTTACAGGACATTTCCCTCAAGAGCCTGTTATGCCGGGAGTCCTGCAGATTGAAGCTATGGCCCAATGCGGTGGTCTTCTTGTTCTCAACACTTTGGAAGAACCAGAGCGTTGGTCTACATATTTCATGAGAATCGACGATGTGAAATTCCGTCAGAAAGTGGTGCCTGGTGATACGTTGTTGTTCAAGGTAGACCTTCTGGCTCCTGTAAGACATGGTATCTCCTCTATGAAGGGATACGTGTTTGTCGGTGACAAAGTCGTGTCGGAGGCAACATTTACCGCACAGATAGTAAAGAATAAATAGACAACATTATTATAATATGAATCAAATCAGTCAGTTGGCTTTTGTTCATCCTGAAGCGAA
>CAVBFA010000274.1:0-2469 GCA_963594595.1 Oscillibacter sp.
TGCTACTACGGAGCGTGGCTACACGTTGCAGAATGGAACTCAGGTTCCAGATAGAACTGAGTGGCATAATCTCGTCTTTTATCGGAATTTGGCAAAGGTCGTTGAGAAATATGTCCACAAGGGTGACAAGCTTTTCGTAGAAGGAAAAATACGTACTCGTTCGTATGCAGGGCAAAAGGGAGAAAAAAAATATGTGACAGAAATCTATGTTGACAATATGGAAATGTTGACGGCAAAGTCTTCTGTCCGTCCTTTGGAGGATGCAGGTGGCGTTAAACCGTCAACTGCAGATGTCGTGAAGGATGATGATGCTGAAACTGACGCACCATTCTGATGTGGCGACGTTGGTTGATAGAGCGTTGTTCCTTTTCGCTTTATGAAACTGTTTAAATTTTAGTAGATTTGGATATATCATTTTTACAGCAGGCTTTTGAGGAGGTTTCCTTTAATACCCCTACATTAGGGGTGGTAATTGCTGCTTTACTTGCTGTTGTATTATTAGGCGCTTCTGCCTTTGCAAGCGGTTCTGAGATAGCCTTTTTTAGTCTTACTCCTTCGGATCTCAATGAAATGGATACGGAGAAGAATCCGAAAGATTTGGGGATAGACAAGCTCCGTAAGGACAGTGAGCGTACGCTTGCCACGATATTGGTGACAAACAATTTCGTGAATGTTACCATCATTATGCTTTGCAACTATGTTTTCGGGTCGTTGATTGATTTTGGCAACGCCTATTGGTTGCAGTTCGTTTGCATTACAGTACTTTTGACTTTTCTGTTGCTTCTTTTCGGTGAGATAATGCCCAAGGTCTTTGCTCGTCAGAATGCATTGCAGTTCTGCCGTCGTGCCGTGGGGGGTGTCTTGGTGGCAAGAAAGATGTTCTGGCCGATAGAAAACGTATTGCTGAGAAGTCGTGTGCTAGCTGACAGCCTTTTGCAGAAGGAAAATCATGTGCTGAGCGTTGATGAACTCGGACAGGCTCTGGAACTCACAGACAAAGATGACATTAAGGATGAGAAGAGCATGCTGCAGGGTATCATCCGTTTTGGAGACGAAACGGTGAAGGAGATCATGACAAGTCGTAAGGATGTCGTTGACATTGATATAAAGTCACCGTTCTCCAAGGTCATTAGTAGCATCGTGGATAATAACTACAGTAGGATACCTGTATATCAGGATAATACAGATAATATTCGTGGCGTGTTGTATATCAAGGATCTTCTGTTGCATATCGGAAAGCCGGACAGCTTCAGGTGGCAGAGCCTCATTCGTCCACCTTATTTCGTTCCGGAGACCAAGAAAATTGATGATTTGTTGAGGGAGTTCCAGAATAACCGGATACACATTGCTATAGTGGTTGATGAATTCGGTGGAACCAGTGGCATTGTGACTCTTGAAGACGTGCTGGAGGAAATCGTCGGTGAGATTCGCGATGAATATGATGAAGACGAGAAAACCTACAGGCGGATAAACAACAATACATTCATATTTGATGGCAAGACCCCATTGAGTGATTTCTGCAGGATATTGAATGTGCCCGATGATGAGTTTTCTGATGTTGAAGGTGAGGCTGATACCCTTGCGGGTCTGGTGTTGGAGATGAAAGGGGATTTCCCAAAGGTGCATGAAAAATTTGAACATTCAAACTTCGTGTTCGAGGTGTTGGATGTCAAGGAGCGCCGCATCGCCACTCTTAAGGTCATTTTGCGTGACGGCAAAGAGGTGAAAGGTGATGAAAAACAGTAATCCATAATACTGATTATGCCAAGAATTCCACTTTGTATAACAACGCCCGGCGATGTGCAGGTAGGCTTGTGGCGGATGGATGAGAGCGAGGAAGAAATCCTGCATGCCAATCCTTCGCTTTATAGTCTGCTGCCGGACATCTCTTCTATGAAGTCGCAGACTCGACGCCTTGAGCGCTTGGCGGTAGCAGCTTTGCTTGAGGGCATGTTCGGCCAGGCTGTTCATGTGGGGCATAACGATGCCGGACGGCCGTTTCTTGACAACGGTTATGATATTGGTATCAGCCATACCAAGGGGTATGCTGTTGTCATTGTTTCTGAAAAATATAACGTTGCCGTTGATATGGAATACATGAACGACAGGGTGGTGCGGATAGCCAGACGTTTCTTGCGCGAGGATGAATCGCTGACAACAGTGAAAGAACTTCTTTTGTGCTGGTGTGCAAAGGAAACACTGTATAAATTGCATAGCGAAGACAAACTGACATTTCAGGAGATGCGTACGCATGGCATACGCAATGATGGAAATCTTGAGGGACGGTTTACAATAGATAATTTAAAGCGTGGTATTAATGTTGAAATGTCATATCTGTCAACTCAATCTTACATATTGACAATTGCCGTAGAAAAAAAGTCTTGAATAAAAGTAAAAAACGGCAAAAGATTGTGTGGTAGAAATAAAATATGTAACTTTGCAATATTAATTATAACAATAATAATATGA
>CAVBFA010000275.1:0-831 GCA_963594595.1 Oscillibacter sp.
CAAGAAGACAATGAAAGAGGCCGAAGCCATCCGTGCCGCAAAAGAAAATGAATTGTCAACCGCTTGTTTCGGCATAGGAACCAAAGAACCGTCAGGTATGAGCATAGGCGAAGCCATTGACGAATACGAAAAAATTGTTTTCTCGAAAGGTGACGCTTCTACCGCCACAAACATAAGAGGCATAAAGAGGGTCGTGGCTGCTTATCGTGGGTTAGACACGAAGGTGGTTGACATTAACGAAGACTATTGCGACGGACTGGTTGACTTCCTGCACAAGGACTATGCCGGACAGTTCGGGAAAATCAGCATGACAACGGCAAGGGCGTACATTTATCTTTTCAGCAGCACACTCAACAACGCAGTCACCAATGGGATTATCGGTGTAAATCCTCTCCGTTTCGTGAACATTCACGGACGCATCACAAGGGAACGTCCGCTGAAAAAGTTCCTGACCGTGGATGAAATAAAGGTTTTGATGAATACCCCATGCCCTGTTATGTCAAGGCCGCAAGTCAAACAGGCTTTCATGTTGAGCGTCTTCACATACCTGTCCTTTGCCGATGTCCTCTCACTCAAATGGAAAGACATAAAGACGAGCGAAGGCAAAACAACCATTGAAGTATATTCAAGAAAATCATCCATACCGTTGACCGACATATCAATGCGATGGCTACCCGAAACGACAAGCCGTCGTGGGCTGGTATTCAGGGGATTGCCGAAGAGTACGGAAATATTGAACATCCTACATCTTTGGGGCGAGAAAGCCGGGCTGAAACAACCGCTGAATTTCAGACTTGCGCAAAACACCTTTATATATCTATTGCTCACCAC
>CAVBFA010000275.1:841-2467 GCA_963594595.1 Oscillibacter sp.
GTCGAATAATAAACAAAATAAATAAAACACCATGCCCAGACCAAAGAAAGTAATCAAGGCGAAAGAGCCTGTCCGCATCCGCTTCAAGGAATTACAGAACGGTAACAAGTCAATCTATCTTGATATTTACCGTAATGGGAAGCGGACGTATGAGTTCCTGAAACTCTACCTTGTCCCGGAACTTGATCCTGCCAGCCGTGCCATGAACCAGCACAACATGACATTGGCGAACAAGATTAAGGCAGACCGCATCATAGAACTGACCAATAATGAAAAAGGCGTTTCCAACATCATGTTGCGTGGACGTATCAAGTTGTCTGAACTGCTTGACCTTTATGCAAGGTGGCTGGAGGACAATGGCAAGCATACCACAATACGCAGTGTAAACTGCATCCGAAAAGCGACATCCCAATTCCGTGGTGACGTTCCCCTCAGGATGATAGACAAGGACTATTGCATGGCGTTCATGAATTTCCTTCGGAACGATTACAAGGCGAGGACGAACCGACCCATTACCATGACTACCGCTGCCGGGTATGTCACCGTGCTCAGTGCCATGCTGAACTGGGCTGTACGGAATGACTATCTGTCCGAGAATCCTTTCACGCACATAGCCGCAGCCGACCGTATCCACCGCCCTGAAAGCAAGCGTGAGTTCCTGCAGATAGATGAATTGAAGAAACTGATTGCGACGGAGTGTCCCACCCGTCCAGCCGTCAAGCAGGCTTTCCTATTCTCCTGCTACTGCGCCCTGCGTATCAGCGATGTTGTCAGCCTGACATGGGGCGACATCCATAAGGACGGCGACCAATGGAGGGTGTTCACAGTAATGGAAAAGACAAAAGGCCCTATATATCTGCCGTTATCCCAACAGGCGATGAAGTGGCTGCCGGAGCGTGGCGATGCAAAGGATGAAGACAAGGTTTTCGACCTTCCCTCAGAGAGCCGTATCTGCATAATCCTCGACAAATGGGCGAAAGCGGCAGGCATAACCAAGCATGTGACCTATCACGTGAGCCGCCACAGTTTCGCAACGATGATGCTGACCCTTGACGTTGACATTTATACCACGAGCAAGCTGCTCGGACACAAGAACATTGCCACCACGCAGATATACGCGAAGATTATCGACCAGAAGAAAGACGAGGCGGTCAACCGTGTCAATGACATTTTCAAAGACTAACACTTATATATGCGATGAAACGAATCTCCGATAATTACCTTACGATGCTATTGCCGCTTACGGTAGTAGCCGCAACCGCATTCGGTCTGGTTGCCGCCATCGCTTTCCGCATGGGAGCGACCACGGCAGGATTTGTGTTTGCCACCCTGTCCATTGCCGGGTGGATCGGACTGGTAGCGGAATTTTTCCTCTTGTACGACATCATCATAGACAAGTGGCTTTCCAAAGACCGTTCCGTGCTGACCGCCTCGTGGTTTGTGCTTTCGCTGTTGCTTGCTTTCATCTTTACACCGGACAAGCGCATGGACTGGGGCACGTGCATTGTCATGGTCTCGCTCTTCGCCGTGGTTTTCCTTTTGCCCTGTACCATCGGTATGGCATACGGCAAACAGATAAAATCATGGCTGCTACAACGGTGGAACAGACTTGTTCCAAAGAAGCGG
>CAVBFA010000276.1:0-2454 GCA_963594595.1 Oscillibacter sp.
GAAGATGCCGTTCTTCTTGAACACGCTGAAGGCGTCGGCGTCGAGCACCTCAGCCCATTTGTAGCTGTAGTATCCGGCGGCATATCCTCCAGCCATGATGTGGCTGAACTGCACCGTCATGCACGTGTCTTTCAGCTGTTCCAGCACCATCGCTTTCTGCCATGCCTTCTTCTCAAACGGTATGATGTCGTCGGTGAACGCATCCTTCTTTGTATAGTATGCCATATCGAGCAGTCCGAAGCTCACCTGCCTCATGCAGCCGTATGCCACCATGAAGTTGCGGCTCTTCCTTATCCGCTCTATCAGTTCGTCGGGCAGCGGTTCGCCGGTCTTGTAGTGGAAGGCGAAGGTGCGCAGGAACTCCTTCTCGGCGCCATAGTTCTCCATGAACTGCGACGGCAGTTCCACGAAGTCCCACCACACATTGGTTCCTGAAAGGCTCTCGAATCTGGTGTTTGCGAACATGCCGTGCAGGCTGTGTCCGAATTCGTGGAGGAAAGTCTCCACCTCGCCCAGCGTCAGCAGCGCCGGCTTCTCGGTGGTAGGTTTCGTGAAGTTCATCACCACGCTCACGTGTGGTCTCACGTTCTCGCCCTTCTTGTCAATCCATTGTCCCTGATATTCCGTCATCCATGCTCCGCCCTGCTTTCCCTTGCGCGGATGGAAGTCGGCATAGAACACGGCGAGATACGAACCGTCCTTGTCGAACACTTCGTATGCCTTCACGTCGGGATGATAGACAGGAATGTCCTTGTTTTCCTTGAACGTTATGCCGTACAGCCGGTTTGCCAGTCCGAACACACCCTCTATCACTCGGCTCAGTTCGAAATACGGGCGCAGCATCTCGGCGTCGAGGTTGAACTTTTCGAGTTGCAGTTTGTGTGAATAGAAGCTGAAGTCCCAAGGCTCCAGTTTGAAGTCGTCGCCCTCCATGCTCTTCGCCTTCTTCTCGATGTCTGCCACCTCCAGCTTTGCCGTCGGCATATAGGCGTCGATAAGGTCGTCGAGCAGCTTGTACACGTTCTGCGTATTGCTCGCCATACGGTTTTTCAACACATATTCGGCATACGTCTCATATCCCAGCAGCTGGGCAATCTCCCTTCTGAGGTTCACGATTCTCTTGCATATCTCCAGATTGTTCTCCCCGTTGTCGTGCGTACACATCGTGTTGCGCTGCATATACATCTCGCGTCTCAGTTCGCGGCGTGTGGAATATGTCATGAAAGGACTGTAGCTTGGGTAGTCGAGTGTGAATATCCATCCCTCCTTCTCCTGTTCCTTTGCCGCCATGGCCGCCGCCTCCTTCGCCGTGTCGGGCAGTCCGTCGAGATCCTTCTCATCGGTGATATGCAGGGTGTATGCCTTTGTCTCCTTCAGCAGGTTCTGTGAGAACTGCAGCGACAGCATGCTTGCCTCCTCGGTAAGTTTTCTCAGTTTCTCCTTTCCCTCGTCGTCGAGCAGCGCACCGCTTCTCACGAATCCGTCGTAGCAGTTGTCGAGCAGTCTCTGTTCCTCGGGAGTCAGTTCGCGGTGGTTGTCGTATACCGCCTTAATCCTCTCGAAGAGTTTCTTGTTGAGTCTCACGTCGTTGGCGTGTTTCGTCAGTATCGGCTGCATCTTCTGTGCCAGGGCGTCCATCTCGTCGTTGGTCTCCGCACTGAGCAGGTTGAAGAACACTGTGGAAACCCTCGACAGTAAGTCGTAGTATCCGTCCTTGTCGTCGTCAACGTTGATTATCGTGTTGTCGAAAGTTGGTTCTGCGGGATTGTTGATAGTCTTTTCTATCTGTTCGTCGTCGCGCCTGATGCCTTCGAGGAAAGCCTCCTCGTAGTCCTCAAGCTTTATTTTGTCGAAAGGCACCGTTTCGTGGGGTGTCTTGTATTGTTCGAGGAATGGGTTCACTCTTTTCTTCTTCTCAATTTCTTTTTCTTCCATACTGTATGTTGTTCTTCTTCTGATTTCAGTTTAAGATAACTTATTTATATCATACAAAGATACCCTTTGTTTCTAAATGACACAACAAAATGGGTGACATTTCTCTCTGCTCTATCTTTTTTTAACAGTTGTGGCATCCTTGTGGTTGCTATATGGCTTTGTTTCCGTCCGGCTTTGACAGGGTTGTTGTTTTCTTGTCGGCTGATTCACTTGCCTGTCTGGTGACTCGTTCTCTGATTTCAGACAAAACTGGATAAACGCTTATATTTATATTGCTAATTGGGGAAGTCATCTGATTTATTGAAGAAAACCAAGATAAACATCGAGCGATAAACCTTGATAAACCCAAGTCTGATGATTTTTACTTAATACGATTTCAAACAACAGTACCATATTATGAATTCTCAAGCGTAACCATATAATGAATTCTCAAGCGTAGCCACAGGACAATCATACAAACATACTGACATCAGCCCCCACCTAGCCTCAAACCCATCCTAACCTTCCCAAAGGGAAGGA
>CAVBFA010000277.1:0-2453 GCA_963594595.1 Oscillibacter sp.
GCGACCTGAACTTCTGCCGACAGCTCGCCAAACCGCTGAAAGACGAGATGCGACGTGAATATGAGGGGAAGAAAATGGAATACGAAAGGCTGATGGCGGCATACGAGGCGAAGAGGAAGCAGAAAGACAAGGGCGACCGCGGGGAGCCGCCCGCAGAACCGCTGTTCCGCACGCCATTCGTGCCGGGCAACAGTTCTTCGTCGGCGGTATACCGCGCCATCGACGCCAACGGCGGATGGGGACTCATGTTCGAGACCGAGGCAGACACCGTGTCGGCGATGATATCCTCCGACTATGGCAACTACTCCGACCTCATGCGCAAGGCGTTCCACCACGAGACGATAAGCATGAATCGAGTGAGCGAGAAGCTGCACATCGATGTGGACTCCCCACGACTCTCCGTGATGCTCACATGCACACCCGGACAGCTGCAGCCGCTCTTCCCAAACTGGGAGAACGGACTGGGCAGCCGATTCTTCTTCTATCAGTTTCCGGAAGAGGAGCCGCACTTCAACAACGTGTTCGCCCGCAACACCCGTCCCCTCGACGAGGAATACCACAAGATGGGCGAAAGTCTGCTCAAGCTATACCACGCCCTGGAGGAGAGAAAAGGCAGACCCGTGCAGTTCGTGATGAGCTCCAACCAGCAGGAGAGCTTCCTCGCCTCGTTTCAGGAGATGCTCAAAGACCAATACGAGATGCTGGGCTCCGAATACAAAGCCTTCGTATACCGTCTCGCCCTCGGCGGATTCCGCTATGCCATGGTGCTCTCCACTCTGCGCCGCCTCGCCACGATGACCGACCTGGGAGGCATCTTCCAGCCCGAAGAGAGCGCAATGGTATGCGACGACCGCGACTTCGCCACTGCCATGACAATAGTGGAGACGCTCGCCAACCACACGGCACGTGTATACACCAGGCTCGCCAAAGAAACGGAAAACCCGTTTGCCGACAAGGGGATAAAGCTGACGCCGGAGGAAATAAAGATTTATCAGCGGTTGCCCGACGCTGAGTTCAAAGCAAGTGATTATATCGCCATCGCCCAAGAACTAAACATATCGCGAGCATCAGCCTACCGTCTGATCAACCTCTTCTGCAATGCCTACGGCATCATCACCCCCACACGCTACGGCTACTACCGCAAGACGGCTGCCGGCAACGATGACGCATCTAAAAGCAGTGGAACGGAACCACAAAGCGACGGAACAGAACCACAAAGCAGCGGAACAGAGAATGCAAGCAACTGATTGGCTAACCACAAAACACCTATTTATATATGAACAACAACAGCATACGAAACCCACAGCCAGCCCCCCAGAGGATGGCGATACGAACATACGGCAAGTCGGAACTGGCAATGCTATATTTTCCCGACTCGCAGCCACACACAGCCGTAAACCATCTCATGGCATGGATAAGGAGATGCAAGCCTCTGAGCGAGGAGCTCAAGAGCCAGCACTATGTGCGCACGGCAAAATGTTTCACCCCCAGACAGGTGGAAACCATCCTGAGACACCTGGGCGAACCGTGAGAAAAGACTGAAATAATCACTTATCCCACGCCAACGTATACTAACCCACGACCGCTAACGTGAGATGTGGTATCTTTGCAATGTGAATGATGGGAGAAACAGTTGAGCACAACTTGCCGGAAGCTTTTTGAAGAGCGACTGTCAAGGCTTGGCGAATCTCCTCATCAGAAACCTATACTTTAACCCTTTAACGTAAAACAGTTATGATCAAGTACATCCTGAAAAAGAACAATGTGGAAGGAAGTCACTCCTTCGGCAAATGGTATGCCTTCCCGGTGAAAGAGAGCACCGTTGACATCGACAAGCTCGCCGAACACATGGCGGCTCACAACACCCCATACTCGGCAGGTGCCATAAAGGGGATCATCACCGACATGGTGTCGTGTATCAAGGAGCTGCTCCTGGAAGGACGCAGCGTGAAACTCCCCGACCTCGCCATCTTCAGCATCGGCATCAAGAACACCAGGGGCGGAGCCTTGAAAGAAGAGGAGTTCACCGTTGCCGCAAACATCGACGGACTGAAGCTCAGAGCGCGCGCCACCGGTTCGCTGCAGATGAAAGACCTGGAGACCAGTCTCAGACGCGCCACCGTGGTGGAGGCGAAGAAGAAGCAGCCCGTCACCCCTCCGAAGGAATAACAACACAAAACCTCATAATGCATAGAATTTTAATGTTTGTCTTTTTGTTACTTTACCATGAAAAGCACAGTCTCTCAGCGGAGAGCAAATGACGAGCGTGCTGCCTATGTTTCCTGAGCGCAGGAAAAGGCAGCACGCTTTTGTATTGGGAAAATCATAAACCAATCCTGACCTTAAACCCATCCTAACCTTCCCAAAGGGAAGGGACAAGTTACTCCGATTATTGCCATCAGCCCCCACCTAGCCTCCCCCGTAGGGGAGGGACAGATACACTTGACTGCTTG
>CAVBFA010000278.1:0-2436 GCA_963594595.1 Oscillibacter sp.
GTGCAAAGGTAGCGTTTTATTTTTTAATACCAAACTTTTTTGCGTATAATTTTTCAAAATGCTTGTTTTTTTGCTTTTTCTATACAGAATTATGCTGTTTTTGCCATTATTTATCTTGTTAATGCCGTTACAACTGCAAAATATACCATATCTTTATCTGTATTGTTTTTCATGGAATGTGAATGTCCGTTTGGGCAGTAATGCACTTGTCCTGCTTTTACGATTTCAGTTTCTCCATCATAATTGAAGGTGGCTTCTCCTTCTACTATATAGATAATCTCACAGTTGCCGTCATGCAGGTGGTATCCTGTTGATGCTCCAGGTTTAAGGATGCTGAACATGATTTTGTTGTCGTCGTCAACAAAATTCCGGGTTATCAGTTCTCCTTCTCCCCCTTTGAAGTTAAGGATGGAGTTTTTCTCTATTTTCTCAAAATCAATTACCATAATGTTTTTGTTTAATTTGAAATATGAATGTTATCTTGTTTTTCTCATTATTCTTTCCTTTTCCAAATATTCATCACTTTTCTGTGGATGGCGATTTGGTTGATTGCAGAAACAAACACCAGGAGTATTATTCCGAGTGTTATAGACTTTATCATCGTAGTGTCTTCAATCTGCGGGAAAAGAGTTTCTATGATGCCCATATAGTAGTTGCGCACGAAGTATAGTATCGCCCATGTTATTGCCAATACAGTGATGTTGAGGCTTATTGTAAGTATCTGGTAGGGCAGGGCAACTTTGCGTGGGCTGTATCCTATAAGGAGCAGGTTCTCGAGCTTCGAAGAATTCTTTTGCACCAGAAGGTATATGCTGAGCATGAGAATGTAGAAACTCAGAGCGCTTATTACCAATCCGATGCCCATGACGAGAGTCACTATCATTCTGAGGAAATATGTGGTCTTTTCGGCTTGCAGCTTGTCTGTATCCACTTCATAGCCTTTTTTGTCCAAGTATTGAGATATGTTTTCATCTGCAGGATTCCCCACTTCTGCTATCAGTCTGGATGGTTCGGAGTGTTGTTCTGGCGCGTATAGCTTGTTGCTCCAGTCCATGAACTTCTGTGGAACGAGTATTGTGTTCAGTCTGTTTGAGAATCCTATCACTTTTCCTTTGTATTCATCTTTGTGTCCATTGCCGTGAATGAAGATCTTGAAATCTATCATTCCCATCAGCCCTTCGCTTATTTTTGGAAGAGAGTGCGACTGGGCAAATCCGAAGTTATACATATTTATATATGTGCGCGGTAGAATTATCGGCACTTCGTGGCTGCCTTCTGTGTATGTCCAGTCTTGTAGCGACACGTCTACAAAGCCGTCAGGAACGCTCTCAAAGAAAAGTTCTGAGTTCAGAATCGTTTGTCCGTTTATGCCCATATTCGCGTCCACTTTGTATTCAGTAGATGTAAAGGCAGCTGTTTTCTTTGTGAAACTTTGTTCCTTTAGGTCTTCAATTTCAGAATTGCTGAATGTGTTTGATGATGAAGACAGGGTGCTGCCTGCTCCGATTTTCTTGCTTATTATCAGATAGTCAGCCTTCATGAAACTGTCTTGTGACGTGAAGACCGGCAGTACATCGTTGTAGAATTGGAATCCCAACAGTACGATGAACATTCCGAAAAGGTTGGCAAAGAAGAAGCCTATGAACTGTGGGATGCTGATATGTTGTCTTAGAAGTTTCCAAACGAGTTTCATAATCTGTATGTTTTATCGTATTTTAATTCCATGTGTTTGCCGATGCTTGTTACGATTACGCCGGCTCCCTGTCTTTTTGCTTCATCCATCATTATTTTTGCCATTGCTTCAGAGTTCTTGTCGTCGAGGTGGCTGATGGGTTCGTCGGCTAAAATGAAGTCGAATGGCTGTACAAGAGCTCTGATCATCGCCACTCTCTGTTGCTGGCCGAACGACATCCTTCCGACTTTGCTCTCAAGCTTGTCTGATATTCCCAATTTCTCGAACCATTCCTTAATTTCTTTTTCCTTCTTGAATTTGGTTATGTCGTTTTTTATCTGCACGTTTTCCCATGCGGTAAGTTCGGGGAACAGTCGAAGTTCCTGGAATAGAAATGCGATATGCTTCTTGCGTATCTCTGTCCAGTCTTTCACTTTGAATTCTGAAGTGATGGCATTGTCGAATCTTACAGTTCCCTCGTAGTCATGTCTGTAGCCGAGTATGTAACTGCAGAATGTGCTTTTGCCTTTTCCGCTTTCTGCTTCAACGAGATACAGCTTTCCTTTTTCAAATTCGGCTTTGCAATTCCATATTTCAGAGTCGATGTCTCGTTGGCTGGAAAATACGTCCGGTATGATTTTGTCAAAAGTTATTGTATTCATTTTATATTGTCTTGTGACGTTATTTCAGAGTATAAATTATAGTCTTGATGTCTCCGAATATCGGCTTGGTGATGTCGGCAGCATTTGAAAGCGCCTTGTTGT
>CAVBFA010000279.1:0-2390 GCA_963594595.1 Oscillibacter sp.
TGCAACTCGCTGATGTAGCAAGAAAAACGAGTTGGCTATGTAAAACTTGGGTTAAGTGGTATTACTTGACCTCTATATTCCTCATCACCTTGGCCTCCTGTTCAGGAGTAGTCTTAGGGATGGTGATTGTGAGGATGCCATTGGCAACGCTGGCACTGATCTTGTCGCGGTCTACATCATCCGGCAGAGTGTAGCTCTGCTCGTAGTTGCCATAGGCAAACTCGCGGCGCAGGTAGTGTATGTGGCGAGACTTGTGGTTGTCTCTGTTCTCCTCCTTGTGTTCCATCTTGTTCTCGATGGCAACATGAAGAAGTCCCTCGTTGGTGACGTTAATGCGCACCCATTCCTTTTCCAGTCCAGGAACTGCCATTTCCATAATATAATCCTCGGCTGTCTCCTTCACGTTGAGTGCCGGAGCCGTAGTGTTGCGTTGCGGCATCAGCTCGGTGTCGGAAAGTGAGTCATCAAAGAAATTGTCTAACCAATTAGAATAGTTGTTTCTGCGAACCATCAACATAGTGAATACCTCCAAATTTTATTTTTCTCGTCCTCCCTTCACCATGCGGATCCGTCGGGACTTCTGATTGTTGTTTTATGTTTGTTTTCTTGCCGGTTGAGGTTTTAGGCCTTCGGCTTTCATTAGGGCATATCGCAACATGTGTGCCAGTGGCTTTGCGAGGGCTCGTGTATGACAATTTGTACGTTTCCCGACCCGTAAACATGAAAAAATGTCAGAGCTATGTCATGATGGTGCATTGTTTTTCTCTGTTTTATACATATTTAATCTGTCTTTTTGTTTGTGTTATCCTGTTTTTTCATACTTTTGCATCTATAGAACCATATATTAAAATAAACAGGGACTATGGAGAATAAAGAAAAGATTGCAGGAAAACTCCCTTCTGAATGTACTACGATTATCGTGGGGGAGGAACAGAGTGTGGACGGTGCGAGATATCTGTGCCGCTCAAGTGATTTCGACGCTTTGATGGCTATCAATGTGGAGGTGCACAGGGATACCGACGACGGACAGGAGGAGTTCGTGGCGCAGGACAGTAAGTTCCGCTGCAAGCTGCCGAAGAAAGCACTCGGCTACACCGGTCTGCCGGACTATACATATCCGGGAGAGTGGGGCAGTGCCGGATATAACACGGCAGGAGTGGGAATGAGTTCCACGGAGACTATCTTCAGCAGCGAGAAGGCTCTTGAGGCTGACCCGTATGTGGAGGACGGACTGGCGGAGAACTGTACCTACAACATCGTTTTGCCCTATGTGCATACAGCCCGTGAGGGTGTGGAGAGACTGGGAGCGCTGATTGAGAAATACGGGTCGGCGGAAGGTTTTGGCATAGGTTTTATCGATGCCAAGGAGACCTGGTATCTGGAGAATGCCGGCGGACACAGATGGCTGGCGTGCAGGATGCCGAAGGACAAGTATTTCGTGACCGGCAACCAGAGCCGCTACCGCAAGTATGACCCGGAAGACAAGGAGAATTACATGGCATCGGCAGATCTGATAGAGTTTGCAGAGAAGAATGGGCTATACAACCCTGCCGACGGCGAATTTGATTTTCATGAGGCTTATTCGAGAGACGAGAAACTCGATACCACATACAACTATCCGCGTGTGTGGGGACTGCAACGGATGTTCTCGCCGGCGATAGAGAACGATGTGGCGAAAAACACTTTCCCTGTGTTTGCCGAGGCTGAAAGGAAAATATCCCTTGCTGACCTGCGCAAGGCTTTCCGCTTCCACTACGACAATACCGACCACGACCCTTACCTCCACTGCAACGGCAAGGAGCCATACCGCCCCGTAAGCATCTTCCGTACTACGCAGACGCATATCATGCAGGTGCGTCCGGAGCTGCCGGCGGCTATCGGCGAAGTGACATACGTGGCGTTTGGAATGGCAGACCTGAGCGTGTTCATCCCCTTCTATCAGGGAGCGACGGAGGTGGACGAGAGGTATACATATCGTGCCAACAGCGAAAGCGACGACTATTCCGCATATTGGACCTTCCGCAAGATTGCCGCCCTGGGAATGACAGACTACAACTATTTTGACCCGATAATCAAGAAGGCATATCTTGAACTCGAGACTGAGTTCGACGAGACGCAACGGGATATTGAGAAGGAATATCTCGCCACATGCAAGGTTACTCCCGACAATGCCGTTGAGGCTCTCACGGCTGCCGGCATCGCCATGCAGAAGCGTGCATACGACTTCAGCAAGCAGCTGCTCAACACTCTATTCACCCATCTCACGAAGAAGGTGCAGGAGGAATACTTGTTTCATGGAGCATAAAGATTGAATTGATATGTGTGAAGACAAAGGGGGTGTGTCAAAACACAAGATCATAAAAGAAAAAGACTCGCTGTATGTCTTTATA
>CAVBFA010000280.1:0-2332 GCA_963594595.1 Oscillibacter sp.
GGGTTCGAACCCTGGACCCACTGATTAAGAGTCAGTTGCTCTACCAACTGAGCTACAGGCGCATCACTAATTTATATTTGTTTAAAGTACGTCTGCAGGGGTTCGAACCCTGGACCCACTGATTAAGAGTCAGATGCTCTACCAACTGAGCTACAGGCGCATTTTCAATCGCTACCGGATTAGTGATTTCCGAATTGCGAGTGCAAAGGTATGGAGTTTTATTTAAACTTCCAAATGTTTACGCGATTTTTTTTAATAAAATGTTGTTTTGGTAATTTCTTGTTACAAAAGCGCCCGAAGCTACATTATTAAATAATTATAGATGCAGGTATATATCCATCGAAGTATTTTATTTGAAGTGACAGGTAGACTGGTGGGTTTGTTGTTTTTATCTTGGCAGTTTGAGCGTCCTAATGACCGATTTAAATGTGATTTGTCGTTGGAATGATGCAAATAAACAGGTTGTTTTTACCACAAAAGTCTATGGAATACTATGAAAAGAGACAGGGTTGTGGAATGAGCGCGACCCATGCCAGCTTCGCGAAAGGTTGACTATCCGTTTTATCGGTAAATGATAAAAACTTCGCATTTGTAGGACGAACCTATTATTTATTAACGTGGATAGAGAGTCTTGTTAACAGATTTTTGCATATTGTATAAGTCCGTTTTTTTGTTTTTCCCTCTATATATTCGTATCTTTGCAGTCGCAAATAAGAAGCCTCCGCCGATAAGTCCTCGCGGATGGTTTCCTGATGATATGCTGTAATCCGACGGTTGCGGCAATGAAACAGAAATAAAGACAATTATGGCAAGAAAGAAAAAACCGTTACCAATACTTGAGAATATTCAGATAACCGACTGTGCGGCAGAGGGAAAGTCGCTGGCGAGAGTGAACGACATGGTAGTGTTTGTGCCGTTCTGTGTGCCAGGCGACATCGTAGACCTGCAGGTGAGGAAGAAGAGACACAGCTATATGGAAGCCGAAGTGATACGCTTCGTTGAGAAAAGCGCCGTGAGGGAAGAGCCCTTCTGCGAGCACTTCGGAGTGTGTGGCGGATGCAAATGGCAGAACCTGCCCTATGATAAGCAGCTCGAGATGAAGCAGCGGCAGGTGTATGAGCAGCTCACGCGCATCGGAAAGGTGGAGCTGCCTGAATTTATGCCGATCCTCGGCAGCCAGAAGACACGCGAATACAGAAACAAACTCGAGTTCGGCTGCTCCAACAAGCGATGGATGACTCGCGAGGAGATTGCCAGCGGCGAACCGGCAGGGGAGATGAGGGCGATAGGATTCCACATCACGGGAGCCTTCGACAAGATTCTGCCAATACACAACTGTCATCTGATGGACGGATTGCAGAACGAAATCAGAAACTTCATCTATCAGTATGCCATCGACAACGACCTCACGTTTTTCGACCTCAGACAGCAGACAGGACTGCTGCGCGACGTGATGGTGAGGAATTCGAACACGGGAGAGTGGATGGTGCTTGTGCAGTTCCACTACGACGAGGAGGGCGACCGCGAGCGCTCGCTGCAGCTCATGGAGGCGCTGGCAGAGAGATTCCCGCAGATAACCTCGCTGCTATATGTGGACAACCAGAAGTGTAACGACACCTTCGGTGACCTGGAGCTGACTCTATACAAAGGCAACGACCATATCTTTGAGACTATGGAAGACCTTCGCTTCAAGGTGGGACCGAAGAGCTTCTATCAGACCAACACCGACCAGGCATACCATCTGTATTCCGTGGCACGCCAGTTTGCCGGACTCACAGGCGAGGAGGTGGTCTACGACCTCTATACCGGAACGGGAACGATTGCCAACTTCGTGGCACGCAGCGCCAAGAAGGTGATTGGAATAGAATACGTGCCCGAGGCTATCGAAGACGCTAAGGTGAATTCTGATATCAATGGCATTGGAAACACGCTCTTCTTTGCGGGCGATATGAAGGACATCCTTACCGATGAATTCATCGCCGGTCATGGCCGCCCCGACGTGATAATAACTGATCCGCCACGTGCCGGAATGCATCCGGACGTAGTGGAGACAATCCTCAGGGCAAAGCCTAGACGCATCGTATACGTGAGTTGCAACCCTGCCACACAGGCACGCGACCTGCAGCTCCTCGACCGTCTCTATAAGGTGGCGGCAGTACAGCCCGTAGACATGTTCCCCCATACTCCGCACGTGGAGAATGTGGTAGCGCTGGAACTGAAATGATTAGAGTCCAAGTAGGCCTTTTAGGCTTGCTTGGACTTTGAATTTAATAAGAGTACCTGTTGGCGGAATTAATTCAGTGCATATTCAACTCAAAAGCGAACTTGGACA
>CAVBFA010000281.1:0-2326 GCA_963594595.1 Oscillibacter sp.
TGTGTCAACAAACCACATGCCGCCTTTGTTCTCGTCCCAGTTGTGTGCCATCAGTATATTAGAGCGGTCCTGTTGTTGTCCAGCGCCACTACCATCGCACCGCTGTTCTCCTTCACCACGCGCCCTGCTTTTCTCATGCGTTTCTTCAATTCCTGCAGCATCCTGTCCAGTTTGCCTTTCATCGTGGCATCGTTGGAGAATTTCAGTCGGAACGATTTGACTTTCACGTCGTTCCACATGTAGCCCACTTTCCTGTCGTCGTCTTCATCACACCATTCAATGTTGTAGCCGCCCTGTCCTTCGCTGACGCTATAGCTTATGTTGCCGTAGAAGTTTATTTCCACAGAGATAAAGACATTGTCTGTCATTCTGTCGTAGCTTATTTTAGACTTGTCCTTAAACCAGAATGCAGAAGTGCCAGGATGTTTTTCGTCGCCATATTGATACAGGAATTTCGACAGCGCCTTCACGGCAGTCTCGGGAGTTGACAGGAATGACACCCCTTCCATTCCGTTTTGGCTCACATTCAGTTCGTCGAGCAGCTGCGGTATGTCCAGATAGTTGCATTCCACGGCATCGTCTCCCATCATGTTTTCGGCGTGTACCATCTTTGGCAGATTTGCCAGGTTTTCGTATTGTTCATCAATAATCGAATAGCTCCTGTCCGTCCTCATCACCAGAGCATGCTTGTTGTCGAGTTCTTCAAATCCGTATGCGCCGCGATAAGGTTCTTTGTTCAGATGGTTGCCGTTTGTGTCAACAAACCACATGCCGCCTTTGTTCTCGTCCCAGTTGTGTGCCATCAGTCTGTTGTCGCCGTCAAACGACAGATAGTTGTATTTCGGCTTTATCAGCGTCTTGCCTTCCAGAGACATCAGTCCCCATCCTCCATCAGAGTAATACGTGAACATTCCGTTTCTTATTTGTTCGATGCCCGTTATCTTTTCGTCCGGTTTTATCACCTCTTCCTGTTTTTCGTTGATGATGCCCCATATTTCCGTATCCGAATCCTTCTTCTTTACACACACCGGTAGCAAGCCTTCTTTGAATTTGCCCACCTGGTTGTATTTTGCGCCGTCTATCTCGAACAGAATCTCCCCTTTGGTGTTCAGAACAGTATATTTGAGCTTGTCGTAACAGAAGCTCTTGTATTCCGTCTTGTATTTTTTGTCGATGGCGATGAACTTGCCGTCACTGCAGTCCATTATAGCGCAGTAGTTGCATGGTATTACAGGGTTTCCGTCCATGTCTATCACTCCGTAGTCCTCTCCGGCTATGTATTTTGCGTAGCCTTCCTGGAATCGGAATACGGTGTTTACCCTCTTTCCGTCAATCTCATCCAGAGTCTTTATCGTTTTTCCTTCGGTGTCGATGATGGTGATGTATTTGTCCTTCTCGCATACTATAGCCCTGCCGTTGCAGAAGATTGTGGCGCTGGTATATTCAGATCCAATCTTTTTCGGTGTCTTCTCCGCCTTGTATATCTCCCATAGGTTGGCTTCGTTTTTCACCAGGAACACACCGTTTCTCACCACGGTAGGTTCGTTTTTGAACTCCTGTGAGAACAGCACTTCTCCATCGGTGGTTATCATTCCCCACTTCCCCTTGTCCGTTTCCATAAAAGGGAACGCCGTCACGTAGTCATTGGTTTCTTTGTTGCATGATGAGAGTATCATCACCATGAACAGCAGTAAAGGTGTCAGTCTATTCATAACAGATTGTTTAGTTGTTATTGTTTTCGTGATATTTTAGTTTCTTTCTGTGTCTTTGCCATGCGATGCTCTGATTATCGCTTTCTTTCTTTGCAAAGATAGGTATGGAGGGCAGATATATAAATGGCATTTTCTTCCAAAAAACTTGCAAATCCTCTCAAAAAGCATGCAAATCGTTGGATTCCCTAAAATGTTACATGAAATGTTACAACAATACGGATGAGCTTCTTTTTTGTGATGATGGCTTGTTTGCAGGGTGCTAACAAGGTGGTTGGAGGTTTCTGTATGTCTGGTTAGCGTGATGGAGTCTGTTCTGGGTTGTCCTTGGTGCAGTCAGATGAATTACAGGTGCCGGATAAGCAGGATTGCGTTGGTCGCTTAGTAGGGTATATACACAAAAAAGCCGAAGAACTGAGTTCCTCGGCTTAGTCTTTTCGCTTTAAATAGTTCTAGCTTTCGCAGAATTACTTGTTAGCTGCTGTGTCAACAGAAGCTGTGTCAACAGAAGTTGTGTCAACTGTATCAACTGCTGCAGTGTCAGTTGTGTCAGCACCCTCAGCCTGAGCTGTTTTGTTACCACATGATGCGAAAGAGATAGCTGCGATAGCTACGAA
>CAVBFA010000282.1:0-2310 GCA_963594595.1 Oscillibacter sp.
AGTTGATTCTGCCATCAGAGATACTTTCAAATTTTGAAGTAGTACGTGTAGAAGAGGAGTCATCCCTTATCCGCATCTATCTTGATGAATCGGTAAAGGCAGATTATAAAGAGAACCCTGAGATTGAATCCAAAGGGTTCTGTGAAGCTGTAACCATACGTGACTTTCCAATCCGCGACAAAGGTGTTGACTTGATTGTCAGAAGACGCAAATGGTATGACAAGCAGAATAATCGATACTTCTCCGACTCTTATGAGCTGAAGGCTGAAGGAACCCGCTACTCCAAGGAGTTTGCGGCTTTTTTAAAAGGAGTGTATGGAGACGATTCCTACGACCTCCCGTTCGCTTGACCGCTATTATCACATAAACGGGGATACGTTTGAAAAGCAATACAAGGATGTGCTCAGTGGCTATCGCGAATGGTCAGAACTTTCACATGCAGAAGACTGGCTTGTCTTTCCTGAAAATATAGGTGAAAGCGTATGCATTGACGAAACGGCTCCAAGCAATAGTGAACTGTACACAATAGTAAGCAACAGATCTTCACGTGGAGGTAAAGGCACTATCATTGCAATTGTAAAAGGTGTGGGAGCAGATGCTGTCATAAAAGCACTTATGCGCATTGACGAAGACAAGAGACTGATGGTTAAGGAAATAACAATGGACATGTCGAATTCCATGCGACTTATAGCCAGACGCTGTTTCCCGAATGCAATGCGCACCATAGACCGTTTCCATATACAGAAACTTGCCTGTGATGCCTTGCAGGAAATGCGTATCGCCCATAGATGGGATGCCATTCAAGCAGACACGGATGCCAGAGAAGAAGCAAAATGCCAGGGTAAATCATACACACCAATTGTGCTTGCAAACGGTGACACCCACAAGCAGTTGCTGGCTCGCAGCAGATATCTGCTTTTCAAATCTGCCGACAAATGGACTAATAGTCAGAGACAAAGAGCAGAGGTGCTCTTTGAAACATATCCGGACATTAAAGAGGCTTATTCTCTCACACATTCGCTAAGAATGATATTTTCCAAGAATACCGTCAAAAACGCAGCAAGACTCTCGCTTGCACGCTGGTATAACAAAGTGGACGATTCGGGCTTTAAGAGTTTTAATGTTATTGCAGCAACTCTATACGAGCATTATGATGAAGTCTTGAACTTCTTTGTTAATAGAGCTACTAATGCCTTTGCAGAATCATTCAATGCTAAAATTAAGGCGTTTAGAGCTGCTTTAAGGGGAGTAACGGATATAAAGTTCTTTCTTTTCAGACTTACAAAGCTATATGCTTAATCCCCCTGGTTTATCGGGTGAGCCAATTTAGCCACGACTCTCTTCTTTGTCATGTCGAAGTTGCTGTCTTCCTCGACATCGATGACTTTGTAATAATAAAAGGTGTCGGTAATTTTATTGTCTTTGAATGTTACTTTTTCGGGATTGGACAAAGTGGCGTTGCCGTCGCCGTTGTGAGCCACTACCAATACGGCATATTTGCCTTTGGTCAAGTTCATGGTTATTTTGCCGAACGATTCGTCGTCTGTGGTCTGGTTTAGTGTCTTGATTTTTTCTCCTGTCTCGTAGTCGAACAAAGCGAAGTTGATTCTTTTACACAGTTCTGTTATGGGCGTAGCCTCTGAGGCTCTGCTTTGCAGGGCTTCGCGTTCGGATGAATTGTCTTGCGTTTGACTGAACGACTTCTGGTTGGTCTTGAAATTTCTGAACGTTATTCTGACCATGTCTCCCTTGGGAGCTTCTGTTTCTTTATACTCTTCCTCGTCTTCCAACAAGGGTTTTCGCATGCTGTTGTCAAGCTGCAAAGGGCAATGGCAAGCAATGTGTAGGTGAGTTTGCTGTGTTTGGCCATAAGTTGTTAGGTTTGGGTTGTTAATAATGGCAAATATACAAAGAATAATGAAGTGAAAAAGCAATTGTAAGTGAATAAATATCAAACTGTGTAATTTTTATGGCTTTTTAGCAGTTGCTTTCTCATAATTGTGTCCTTTATTGTTTGTTCTTCGCTCTGGTTGCAGTTCCTTAAAACGTATAGGCTCCTTGTGCTGTACAATCTACAGCACAAGGAGCGACCATTTGTTGCCTACACGCGTAAGGACATTGCGGATAGGGCAGTCGATGAATAATGCGTCTCTTATGTCTCTTTCTCTTCTTCTCTAAAACTTCTTCTACAACTTCTTTTCTATAACTTCTTCTTCTTCAACAATCTGCGCAATGCGCCTGATGCTTCTGTTGCAATGGTTGATGATGAGCGGAACACGTTCTACCACCACCATGGATGTGTCGAGGCCC
>CAVBFA010000283.1:0-2306 GCA_963594595.1 Oscillibacter sp.
CCTACGGGGGAGAACGAGAGGGGGCTGAAGTTCATTGGCAAAGTAACTTGTTCCTAACCTTTGGGAAGGTTAGGATGGGTTTTCATTTGGGAAGGTTAGGATGGGTTACCCTTCGGGGGAGGGACAGATAGCATAGGAGAGTGAATGTCCTCCGGCGCCCTGACAGAGGGCAACGGGGTGGTGGCGGAGATATAGTTGGTTGTGATGGTGGCGACAAAATATGTCATTCCTGTATCAGCCATTCCGTTATGTTCCGTTCACCCTTCACTCTGAAGTTTATGCCCACCTTCACTATCTTCTTGCCTTTCATCACAAAGGCGTCTGCATATCGCGCTGTGTTGATTTGCGAGAGAGCTTCCTCAGCCGTTTTGTCAAACTTGAGTTCCATTATAAAGATGTGGGTCTTCGTTTCAATCACAATGTCAATCCGCCCCTTTGCCGTGTGCTGCTCCACGTGTATGTCGTAGTCGGTGAGCAGAGCGAACACCAGATACAGCATCTGCTGATAATGTCCCTCGTATAGAGTATTGTCGCAGTATGGAACCGTTTCGAGAAAAGTCTTCAGCAGTTCCAGTGCTCCGTCGATGTCTCCCCTGTTGATGAATGCCGACATGTGGGCAATCGCCACGCGTCCCTCATCAGCGGCAGTCTCCATATAGTTGGGCAGCAGACTGTCGTATAGCCCTATACGTATTTCCTTGTTCGGGATATCGAGTGTATATAGCCCGAGTTGCGAGTCGTAGTCCTTTATCGTCAGGTATCCACTCTGATAGAGCAGCGGCATGATGCTCGACATACTCTCAGTGGGAGCGTCGAACGAAGACTCCTTTGCCTGCACTCCGCCGATTCCCGACGGCACGGTACCGAACTTCCTCATCATCTCTATCAGGAAAGTTGGTGTACCTGTTGCAAACCAGTAGCCTGCCACCTTCTGTCTCGAGAAGCAGTTAAGCAGACTGTAGGGGCAGAACACATCCGGCGATGGCCATGCAAAGTGGTATCCGTCATAATTTTCGGTCAGCAGCCTTACTGCCGCCTCTTTCCCCACCGACAGTTTCCGGGCCAGCTCATCCACATCGGCATCCATCTGCGTGAGCAATTCTTCTCTCGTGATTCCACAGATGCCTGCATATTCATTGTCCATGCTGATGTTGGTAATGTTGTTCAGCTCGCTGAATATGCTGACCTGTGAAAACTTCGTTATACCAGTGATGAACACGAAGCGCAACATCCTCTCGCATTTCTTCAGCGGACTGTAGAAGTTGCGCATTACATCTCGCAGTATGGCGAGCTGTCCGTCCTGGTGTGCCACGTCGAGCAGCGGTGCGTCATATTCGTCAATAAGCACCACCACCTCCCGTCCGTTCTTTTCGTATATTGAAGTTATCAGATTTTCCAGACGCACGTTCTCGTCCACGGCATCACACTCGATGCCGAAGCGCCGCTCCTCCTCTTCGAGCATATAGCCGATATAGCGTCTGAGCTGTCCGGCATCCTGGTGTTTCCCTCCTGAGAAGTCGAAATGCACCACTGGATATTCCGTCCATTCCCTTTCCATATCCTCTATCTGGAGTCCTCTGAAGAGTTCTTTATCTGCCTTGAAATAGCTTTCGAGTGTCGACACGAGGAGCGACTTGCCAAACCTCCTCGGACGGCTCAGGAAGAAGTGTTTGCCGCTGGTATGCGTCATGCGGTAAACATACCCCGTCTTGTCTATATACAGGAGATTTTCCTTTCTTATCCTTTCGAAAGTCTGTATGCCAATAGGATATAATTTCAATGCCATTATCTTGCGTTCATTTTGTTTGGCGGTAAAGATAATCAAAATTGTCCGAAATGCCTACGATATTCCGACAAAATCAAAAATAAGTGACGGTAAAATAATAACTTGATCAAATTCTGACCTGTAGTTTTGTCGGTTTTGGAGTTTGGAAGAGGGAGTGCCACAAGCACTCGCAAATCCACTAAAATCCCCCAATTAGATCCAAAGAATACAGGTCTAAAATGATCCGTGTGATTTATCCGTGTGAATCTGTGATATCCGTGTTTCATTTTAGACCGGTGGACATCGCCGAAGGCTGATGGACACCATTACTCACAGATTGATCATCATTTATTTCCCACAGATTTATTCATTCCGTGTTGGCGTTGTGTCCCCGGCCTTCGGCAGGGACACAAATCAAAAAAAGAAACACGGATATCACAGACTTGACACGGATTGGTCTTTCACGGATTTCTTTTTTTGATTTTATTTTGGCTAATGGTGATTGGATTTGGTTTTGATTTATTTGGATTTGCGAGTGTTG
>CAVBFA010000284.1:0-2278 GCA_963594595.1 Oscillibacter sp.
GTTGGGGTGAGAGGGATGAGGTCGTAGTCAGCGATGGAGGCTGGAACGAGGCAGCTGTTGCCTTCGCGGAGGATGACTTCATCGCCTGTGGAGCGCACATGGAGTTTGCAGTCGCCATTGACGCACATGGTGATGATGAAACTATCGTATTTCAACAGGTTGCGATGGAATGGTTGGCTGACTTCAAGGACACGGACGCTGAAATATGGTGAGCTGATGACGAGGTTGGCACGGTTTTCGTCGTTCTGATATTCAGTGCGGTATTCGTCAACAACATTGTAGTCGAGGGCTTGGGATGCGAGATCTACATGTAGCTGACGTGGACGACCATCGAGGCCTGGACGATTGTAGTCGAAGATGCGGTAGGTAAGGTCGGACGACTGCTGAATCTCGGCAAGGAGGATGCCGCTGCAAATGGCATGGACTCTGCCTGCAGGGAGATAGAAGACATCGCCGCTCTTCACTTCATGGCGTGCCAAGACATCGGTGATGCTGCCGTCTTCGACACGTTTCTTGAATTCGTATTCTGATATTGGCTGTTTGAATCCGGCATAGAGGTAGCTACCTGGTTGTGCATCGATGACGTACCACATCTCGCTCTTACCCATCTTATTATGTACGCGTGCTGCCATCTCATCGTTGGGATGGACTTGAATGCTGAGGTCGCGTTTGGCATCGATGAACTTGGCAAGCAGAGGGAGCTTGCCATTGTAGCGGTCGCTGACGGCTTTGCCGAGGATTTCTTCAGGGGCTGAAGAGACTACGGAGATGAGGTCGCGACCTGCGAGGGGACCATTGGCTATGATGCTGGCGTTGTCGGGCACTGCACTGACTTCCCAGCTCTCGCCGATGGTTTCGTCGGTTGTTGGGAGTCCTTTGTATGGTCTTATCTTATTGCCGCCCCACACTATCGTGTGAAGGTTTGGCTGGAATAGGAATGGATACATGGTAAGTGAAGAATTGTAGGTGAGGCTGTTATATTGTGTTTAAAACATATAGCTGAAGGAGGTGAGGAGCTGCTGATAGTCGGACTGGAAACGGACGTGGGTGGAGTCGTCGAGGTTTGGGGAATTGACGAGGCGTTCCAGTTCTTGCAGCACCTTGGCTCCCATATTAAAGATAGGAGTGCAGATGGAGTTGGCGTGATCGGCGAAGGTGGCGTAGTAGTAGCCAATTTCTTCGATGACGAATTGGAGTGTGCGCCATGCTTCGTGAATCTGCATACGGTCGTGAGCCATCTCGTCGAGAACATACTTGCGGAGATATTCTATATTCTCTGCCTGTGCCGGCACATCCTTGGCGGTTTTGACAGGATGAAAGTAGCGGTCGATGAGCACCTGCTGTTCGTGGAGATTGCGTTGATAGAACGTGTCGCTATCGACAGCTGTTGCGGAAGGTTCCACTTCTTCGAATCGTTCGGCATGGACTCCAGATATGGCTACGCTCATGCCTCCAATCTCCATAACGAGCTTGCGGTCGCGGTCGATACGGATGATGTATCCGGTCAAGTCTGCCATGTCGCCTGTGGTGATGCGGAGCAGAATGCGGTTGCGAGCGTAGTAATGGAAGGGGTGAAGGAGGAAGCGTATGCGTTCGGGTGAGGTCTCGCTGATACACATGAATGGTCGCATCTGGGAATCGGGAATGCGTGCCACGCGACCGGTGCTACAGTTCTTGCAGAGGTAATAGCCTGGGAAATACCAGTCGAGGTAGGATTGGATTTCTTTTGGATTGCCTTTTATGAAGACGAGACCGCTGAAAGTTGGCATCTCTTTGCCATGAACGCTCCTTGTATCGTTCTTACGGAAGTATCTGATGGTTTTGTGAACGAAGAATGTCTTGCCATCTCTGCGCAGCCACTCTTCGAATTTGGCTACACGACTATGATGAACGAACAGGTAGGACCAAGTGGCTGGTGGTGGAGAAAAGCATAGTCTCACCTCAGCGCCAACAGAATCTGTTGACCCAGGAATTTGAGTACCCTTCGGAAGACTTGTATCTTCGTTGGCTGTAGAAAAAGAATTCGTACCATCCGGTTTCATAAACTCTTTTCTACTTTATGTCAGCGCCTGCAACCTGCATTTGAGCAGATTGTGCAAGCCTTATCAGATATGACTTCGCTTGCATAGTTCTTGTATTTTATGCCTTGTTATATATTATAAGGTGTACAAAGTTAGGTATTTTGTATGAAAAGAACAAGAAAAACGGGACGTTTTTTTCTTTGGAAAGTACATATAAAAAGTGTTTGAGAGAAGAATGAGGAAAGTTTACTGGTTAT
>CAVBFA010000285.1:0-2245 GCA_963594595.1 Oscillibacter sp.
ATTTTGAAAAATCTGATTCAAAAATCGCGAGTTGGTACCAGCTCGCACTGCTTGCTGGCACTGCGTACCGTAAAACTCCCGTTTCAATCTTCACGAGTGATTTTTTTGGAAGAAGCCCCGCCGAAGAACATCTGCCCGACATTATACAAGCGAAAGAATGTATGAAAAAGAAGAAGCACATCTCAGAAGAGCAGCATTATCTTTGTGAAATCGGTCTGGAAAAGATGCCATATGGATCTTCCTGGCTCTACAAATCTTATACAGAGGAAAGCCTCACGCACATCACGATTACGGCCTATTATAATGTGGACGAGGCGTTTCTTCAAACTCCCACTGCAGCATGGGGAAATCTATGGGATTGCCGTGCCGCGCTTCGCAAGTTGGTATCCTCCGTCTATCTGGAAAGCGATTTGAACCTTCCATTCGGAAAAAACGGAAAATTCTTATTCCAACTTGGGTATACTCCTGTTGTGTCCGACATGAAGAAAATCGTTCAGAAAACTGCCGCATTGTCTTTCCCCAAATGGACGTTAGCCGTATGGGATATGGATACTGCAACATTATATATGGTCAAATACGACAGAAGTCATTGATTTTCTTTGTTTATCTGTGATACCATTCGTTACGAGACCAACGGCGTTGCTCTCTTCGCCTATGGTGGAGACTCCGGCACTCAAAGAAATTTTCCGAAAAACACAACGAGGTGACCATTTTTGAAACGTCGAACTTTTCTTGTCTGCTCCGCTGCACTTTTTTGCGGTGCGCTTCTGGCAGGGGGCTGCACTCAAAAAGCTTCTCAGCCCGTCCTTCAGCAAATTGAATACTCCAATTTGGCAGATTCTAATACACAGGCTCTTCTTTCCAAACTTTTGCAGGATGCCGGCGTATCCGACCTGCGGATACAGACCTTCTTTGATCATGTGCAAAAGTTCAACAATGCTGTGGACCCGGCATGGCTCACCACAGGTTTTGAAAACGCCAAGCCTTCGGATCTGAAATACGATCCTTACTCCATGCAGGACGCATGGACAGAAAAATACGATACCTTCCCCGGCTGGAACTGTCGAATCACCGCTTGTGGGCTGTTCGGTGATTTTATCACTGTCACGGGCAAGGCAGACCTTGACTCAGCCGAGGACACCCTGTTTATGGACTATGAAACACTGGATTCTGACCCGGAATCCCTTTGCGGCGACGAACGGCAAAAGTTTGATGCGCTGTTCGCCCCGGTTAAAACCACCAATACGACCGATATTCCTACCCATTTGAAAACGATTCAGCAGGAATGGAAGAAACGCGGTCTCTCCTTCGTGGACGATGATAAGATCCGTCTCGTCTCCGTGGTTCTGCACGATCAGTTCTCTGAAACGGACAATTCTCTTATGATCGGTCATGTCGGCGTTATGCTTCCCACATCGGATGCAGTATATTTCGTTGAAAAGGTCGCTTTTCAGGAGCCGTATCGCTTGTTGAAGTTCAAAAATCGAACCGAGTTGAGCGATTATCTGATGCTGAAATACGACAACTCGTGGGGACAGGATACTGCCCACACCTTTATTATGGAAAATTCAGACCTGATGGACGGCTGGCGCATTCTTGACGAACAGGAAAATGCAAGCTAAAAGCATCCAATTCGCTGAGAGCCGTTCGGTCTGACAGACCATTCGCCCTATGATGCCAAAAGGACGCTGCAACCTCTCAGCCGGAGGCGGCAGCGTCCTTTTTATATCGGAATGTTTGGTTCGCAGGGGGACCTCCGGGCTTATGACAGGGTATGTATAATGTGCAGAGCCATATCAGCATTTTCTTTGTCCACAAACACCTCTGTGACATACCTCGGTTTTATGCCGAGAGTTCCAATTTTCGCTTGGTCAAATGTGTTATGCCGATTGACATCTTTGGATTTGCAATAGAATTTAATTCCAGCTGCCGCCAACGCATCCGTGATGCGATTGCATTGGTAAGGGTCAGAAACTGTTGCGACTAGCGATTTGAAAAAATGCTCTAACATAAAGAGACCTCCTTATATACCCTCTAAAAGTAGTTTTGGAGCTGGGGACTGGCTATTATGTGATAAGCCTTTGGAGTATGCCCAGCTTGTGCTGGGTAGTGAGATTGAGCATCATCTCTCACTCGGCTTCAACCATGGCAGAGTAGAAAATTGACCTTTAATTAAAATATCCAAGGCAAAACAACAGTCCTCTATCATTCATTTAATCGATTCCTTTGAGTTTTCTTTGTATAA
>CAVBFA010000286.1:0-2240 GCA_963594595.1 Oscillibacter sp.
ATAGAGTGATTTGTAAACCCCAACGGTTTTTATTCTGTTTACGATTGTATGCATTCTCAATGCACAGTTTAAGAGTCCCAACGGTTTTTATTCTGTTCGTCGTGGAATCTTTTTTCCGAGTAGTGTCCACAGTTTACAAGCCCCAACGGTTTTTATTCTGTTTATCGCCGTATTTGTTTTCCGAGTGGCACATCGTGCCACAGCTTTACATTTATATAAAGCAGTCGAGAGTTCACTCTCGTAAGGCTTTATATGAATGAAAAGCAAGTCGAAGACTCGGAAAACAGATACGGGGTTTATCTCGGTTTTTGTCAACCCTCATCCAGCAGCTTCCACAATATACCCGACGACTCTAACCACAACCCATATATAGCATTTCCACAGAAAAGGCATTCTGCTTTGCTTTTTACCGTGGCAAAATTTGCAAAATTCAATTATTTGATATAACTTTGCCACATCATTAACAATAAATGCTGACATATTATGAATGAAAATCAGATTATAGGACGTAACATGAAAGCCTTGCGTGAAGCAAACAGCTACACGCAGGAGCAAGTTGCTGCCTATCTTGGCATTAATAGGTCTGCATATGCCAACTACGAGACTGGTGAGAGAGAAGCGCCTATTGATGTTTTGGAAAAGGCTTGCAATCTGTTTGGTTGTGAGATGGAGTTGCTGTTTGACCCAGATGAAAAGGCTGTTAAAAACATGCTTGTGTGTGCTTTTCGTGCCGACAATCTCAGTGAAAATGACCTTAGAGAGGTCAGTGCGTTCAAAGAGATTGTGTTGAACTACATGAAAATGGAAAGGTTGTTGGCAATATGAAAAAACTCACCATTGAAACTGCCGAGGAGCTTGCGCTCAAAATGAGGATGATGCTTCGAGTTGGCGCAAGCGAACCCCTCAACATGAAAACGGCTCTACGCCAGTTGAACATCATGACCATATACAGACCCTTGTCGGATGGGACTTGGGGACTGTCTCTTAAATCAAACGATGGTAAAATGTTCATGCTTGTTAGTAGCAATGCAACAAGAGGTAGTCAGCATTTTACCATCGCTCACGAGTTTTTTCATCTCTTTTTTGATGACAATCCCAAACCGCATTTCTGTAAGTTAACTATGTCTGGTGATGTTGCAGAGCGTTCTGCAAACATGTTTGCTTCGGCTTTGCTCATGCCCAAGGAGGGACTGTCTTATAACATTCCCGCAAATGAGTTGATAAGCAAAACGGTTTCCGTTGATACTGTCTTACGGCTTGAACAGCTTTACGGTGTTTCTCACTCTACTCTTATTGTCAGACTGAAGGAACTTAAACTGATTTCCCCTCAGAACGCAGAGTCCTTAATGAATTTGCGTATCCGTCAGGAAGCATCTCTCCGGGGATATGACCGTTCCCTCTACCACAAAGGCAACGAAAACCTTGTTCTTGGTGACTATGGCTCAAAGGCTAAACGACTTTTCGATGAAGAGCGCATATCAGAAGGACATTATCTTGAACTAATGAGAAAAATTGGATATGGAGAAAGTGAAGATAATTCTTGATGCGGATGTCCTAATCCACTTCTCAAAAGCTGGAAAACTATCCTTATTGCCGACGATTCTTCCAGAATATGACCATGCAATTCTTAGTGCTGTCTATGAGGAGACTATTTCTATACGCACTCAGATAGATAACCAAATGAAGTTCCTGAAGAACATAGTTCTCCTTCCATTTGAACCCACGGGACAAATGAGGTTGGAGTATGCTAAGCTAAGATCTAAGTATGGCAAAGGAGAAAGTGCTTGTATGGCATTTTGCAGATTTACGCACAATGTCATTGGCAGTAGCAATCTCCGTGACATCAAGGATTATTGTGCAGCGCAAAAAATCACTTATCTAACGACTTTGGACTTTCTATATTATGCATTTGTAAGGGAAATAATGACAAAAGCAGAGTGTGATGACTTTATTCGGGATGTCAACGCCAATGGTAGTAAACTCCCCGTTATAGACATCACCCTGTATTCACCCAATGCAAAAATCTGATGTCTCCATGTGGCACATTTTCCAGTGTATAGATTTGCAAGCGCCACTGATGTTATATATATGAACATATGGCATCTGTTTTCCGAGAAGTGACCATAGTCCACAAACATCCACCGGTTTTTATTCTGTTTATCGCCGTATCTGTTTTCCGAATGGCACATCGTGCCACAGCTTTGCATTCAGACAAAGCAGTCGAGAGTTCACTCTCGTAA
>CAVBFA010000287.1:0-2204 GCA_963594595.1 Oscillibacter sp.
GATGAAAATCATAGATAATGACCCTATAGACAAGCCTTGTATTGGCGAGTTGATTGAAGAACAGTGTGCAGTAGGGAAATTTGCCGACAACTGTCTTTATTTGATTGCCGATCCAGAGGCAGACATAGCCAAACGTGCAGTGGACATTATGGAGCAGTTTAAGCAGATTGCTGACTGCGATGACTACTACAACACCTATGAATTGGAGGTCGTCCAGAATGTGGAGTTAAAAAATCACCCCAAGATAAAAGAACATATCGAGCAACATGGTGACAATTTTCTCATTCAGTTGGCTTCACATGGTTTCAATGAAAAGAAGCGGTTTATCGTTGCCAAGACTGACAACGACAAGCTGTTTGAAAATATCAATCTTATGATTTATGCGGCAGAACGCATAGCAAAGTTTGATATAGCGGCATTACTCCGCTCGTTTGTAGAAGATAATACAGATGAGTTCGTTGAACTTGCGAGGAATGCCATAACAGACAAACGTTTCCAGTTCAACTATTTCGCTGCGCTATCAGCGAATACAATCCATCCGACCTTTGGGATGGCATCTTCCACCGCCAAGCTCAAGGAACAGATGGAGATTAAGGGTGTCATCACCCATAAACAACGCATGGAAATGTATGACCGACTGTTGGACAACTTGAAAAAGAGTCATAAGAAGCACGACCCAAAGATGGAAGCAGAAATAGAATTTATCATTAAGTCTATAGATCCTGCTACTCTACGAATGTTCTTCCAAAGGCAATCACCAAAATTGCAAGAGAAGATGTCTGATTTCGTCAATCCGAAACATTTGGCGGAAGTCTCGTCAATGGATTTGGAGATACGCTGGTCTGAAAAAATTGATAAAACACGAAAGACGGATGGTCATTATCGTCTCTTTCTAAGCAGAGGTGACGAGAGATTAATGGTACATTTCAGCCGAAGTGCAGGTTTTGTGCTTTATCTTATCTATCTTATAGACCGCAAGAAAAACGGTGACAAGGTTGATACGTTGAACATTGTCCAATACAAGCAGCTCTTTGGAAAACTGTACGAGATGACTTATGGCATCAATGGAGAAACAATATTTACCGACATGGTGAAGAATTTCAATTCGGAAGGCGAATTACAACAGAAAGGCTTGTACACAGTGCTGAAAAGTATTCGTGAAGACATTGGAAATACCTGCGAAAGGATGCAGGAACCTGCAGAGCCGTTCCTTTTGCAAGATATGAAAGCCCACCTTGCTGTTCTGCCAAAACACATTATTTTGCCTGAAAAAATCATGGCGCTGATTTAGTGTTAAAATATTTAAACATGCAACTCTGATATATTGATAATCAATGAAGATATAAGGCTCACGTTGTTCACATAGCAAAGAACAGCCAATCTGTCAAAATCCACCGAACTTTGCATCAGAAAATCCGATGTAAGGTTCGGTTTTTTGTATGTATCATTTTAAGGATTTTGACAGATATGAGAACAAACGATTTTACTGCAAAGCAGACTATCCTCGGTCTTGTAGAGGTTGTCCGTTTGGAAATTGAGAGTAAGAAGAAAACACTCTCGATAGGTGATGAAGAACTTGTTCAGAAGATAATGAGCAAGATATCGGAAGCCAACAAGGAGTTTGCAACCGAGAAGGAAGAGCTACGCTATTGGGGCATTGTGACACGTGAAGTTGCATGGTATGGAGCCAACACGGAAGAGTCGGAAGAAATCATCAACCGATTAAAATCAGGTGACCAGTTGTTTGCCCAGAAATTCTTCTACAGCACAAATACCAACGGATGCAATATCAGCCGTTTCCGCTCAAAGATACTTGCTAACATCAAACAGACATACAAGATTGAGGTATCTGTAGAAGAGTTTGGCGACATACTTTATACTTTCTTGTGGAATGAAGGTACATGGAGTATACTCGACAAATACTCACGCAAGAGCAGTTTCTTCTGTTGGCTTTCCGAGGTCGCTCAACATGAACTGATAAGATACCTTGAAGATATGAAGCTTATCAACGTCACACGCGAGCGTACTGCTGGAAACACACGTCTTCTCGGCCTTTCTATAGCACCAGAAATGTGGGAATACATCTTGAACGATACAATGCCTAATGGTTTGTATAAGGATGTCCTTTTTTCTACTTTGGTAGAACGTAATACTGAAGAAAAGATGATGAAGTCTTTCTGTCTGAAAATAGAAGATCTGCACAG
>CAVBFA010000288.1:0-1002 GCA_963594595.1 Oscillibacter sp.
CCGATGAATCCATTGAGTTGAATACAACGATAGGCAATCTCTGCACAGATATTAATCATAGCCTTAAAACCATCGCTCATCATGTCATAGGTCAACCAATAAGGTGCCGGATCTTTTGTCATTTGAACTCTGGCAGCGAGTTCATTATTCTTTGTATCAACTCTAAACCCCTTTATTGCAGGTATAGCATGTGCAATCGCTTCAAAAAAGGCTCGGTCTGTTCCCTCGAACTCTGCTCCTTTTTTGAGGCTAAAATTGTATTTATAAATCCAATTAAACGCACTTTTAAAATCTACCTGTTGGCCATCAAGCGAACATTTATACGCCTTTTCAAGTTTTGATTCACGTGCACGCGTTTTCTGCGCCTTACGATAATTCTTCTCAAGACGATTGCTTCCAAAAGCTAAGAATAGAGGAAATACGGAATTCTTATGGGTTGTATCTGCCGATATTCTTTCCTGCTCCATAGCCGCCACCTCTAACATCAACTCATTAGCGTTTCTCTTGGATATACTGTTACTCGAGCGTGTCCATGAAATTGAATGGACTTGATCGTCATGACTATAATCATCAAGATTATACACAGTAGCAAAGAAATCAGCATTTACAGAAATCTCAGGTTTACCCGTATCCTGTATGAAATCCTTATTTGCCTCACTATATCTCTTCACATAGTCAGTTGATAAGAAATTTCTACTGAATGCCTTACCTCCAGGAATGATCTTCAGTGCCTGTAGATATGCTCCGAGAGCAATCTGCACGGCATGAAGCAGAGAAGTCTTACCAGTTGTGTTATCACCCAGGATAACATTCATATTAGGGTCAAACTCAAAGCGCCTCTCCTCGATGAAGCCTCTGAAGTTCTTTATGGTTATATCATTTATTCTCATGATGACAATGTATTTTCAAGTTAATCAAAATTCATTTCGATCTGTATGGCATCGGCCTTTTTCTTCCTTGTCTTCTTTTCCTTTGGCTTGTTCTCACAGATATGCTCCAAGC
>CAVBFA010000288.1:1012-2174 GCA_963594595.1 Oscillibacter sp.
CCATACACCAGTCCTTCTTTGCCTTTTGAGCGACTCGGGCTGGATACATACTCATGGCAAGGTGGCTCCAGTCGTAGTCGCCTTTCGCCAATATTTCCATGTTCTTCTCACATTCTGTCCGCCACAAGCGGCTGGCTGCAAGATGCTGCAAGGGGGCTGCCGTCACGGGCACGCCGTCGTCGTGGTTAGGCACATAGCCTGCTTCAATGATGCGGTTCAGTTTTTCCATCATCCCTTCCACCTGTTCTTGCTCTGCGCGCACCTGCGTTTCTTGCGTCTTGTCGTGGGCGGCAAGAGCTGCGTTCAGACGTGTGCGCAATTGCTCTCCCTTCTCACGCAGCTGGATGATGAGCTGTGGCAAAGTGTTCTTGTTGAGCTTGGGATAATATATCCAGTAATCCACCGTGCCGTCTTCCGATGCAAGGAGCCAATAGATAGGAGCCTTGCGGCGGCTCTTGGTGTATCGCTTGAAGTGGTAGTCGAAAAAGCCGGTTGGCGATGAGAGGTAGGCTTGCAGACTCTTGCAGCCTATCAGCTGGCAAAGCTCATACTCCATATCGTCGGCACGGTCGCCCCACAGCCAGATCATCACCTCACGCACATGGCTTGCCAGGCAGAGCGGACTCTCCTCCTCATTGGTCATGATGCCGTCGGATGGCACGGCGAGCTGAGCTGGGCATGGCTCTTCGCCTTGGCTTACCACAGGCATGAATGGCAGGGCATCGAACACGTCGCCAAACGCAGGGATGGCCTTTTCTCCCTTGGCGAATGCCGTGTCCCATCTGCCGAAAGCCATGCCCACCAATTCCATCACCATCTCCTGTGCCATCGTCTTCTTGTCTATCTTATTCAGATTGCTGGCTCCGTCTATCGACAATAGCTCCTCGTATGGGCGGCGAGCCTTATAGTCGTTCAAGGTCTGTCGGAATTTGCTGCCTCGGTCGATGTCAGCCAAGTCCATCCACAGGTCATCGTTCTCCTTGACGAGTTCCACGTATCGGGCGTAATCATCTGTCAACTGTTCTTGCATCTTATCAAGACCTGCCTCGATGCCGCCCTTCAACTCCATCTGTGCTATCAAACCATGATATTCCAAATTGGTCTCGTCCAAGCTGAACCACTTGCGCTTGATGTCAATGATGGCGTTGACGATACCCTCGAT
>CAVBFA010000289.1:0-1048 GCA_963594595.1 Oscillibacter sp.
ACGTTAACCCGCTGCCTTCGTTCACAGCTCCTATGGAGGAGGGTACATACCGCATCCGCTTCAAGGTAGACTGGAACAGCGTAGACGCTGGTGGTTGCGTTATCGCTACTAACAATATCCTCAACAACGGTGGTGGCATCTACGACGCTACTCTCGTGGTTAAGGACGTTACCAACGGCATCGACAGCATCAACGCTGAGGCTGCTAACGCAGAGCTCTTCACTGTTGACGGCGTTAAGATCAGCAAGCTGCAGAAGGGTCTGAACATCGTTCGCACTGCTGACGGCAAGGTGAAGAAGGTTGTCATCAAGTAAATGACACGGTTTGGTAGGTGTGACCCTTTGACGGCACATCCGCAGAACATAACATAAAGGGAAATCCCGGTTCCGAAAGAAGGAGCCGGGATTTTTTTAATACACCAGGTCAGAAACAAACATAGAAGGCTATGGCGTTTCGCCGTAGCCACGCACCCACGAACGCAAGATTATTGATTATCTTTTGTTTCTGACTATTTGTCAATGTTTTGTGACTGATTGTCTGAATAATCTGACTATTTGTCTATTTGTTTGATATTTCGCTTTACTGTTTAACAGCAAAGCCTCACGGTTGTGACGTTGGCATGCAAGTTGCATTAGAGATAGTGCAAACCGAAGGCGGAAGCCCGAGGGGAGCAAAGAAAAGATAAAACAACTAAAATATAATTGGAGGTTTTTGATATGTTACCAGTAATGAGAAATACTTGGATGCCTGAAGTTTTCAATGACTTTTTTGATACCGACTTCATGCCGCGTACAAATGCCACCGCACCAGCCATCAACGTTAAAGAGACTGAGCACGACTACACAGTAGAGCTTGCAGCCGCAGGAATGAAGAAGGGCGACTTCAATATTAACGTCGACGCCGATGGCAACCTTCACATCAAGATGGAGCATAAGGATGAGAAGAAGGACGAGAACAAGAAAGAACATTATCTCCGTCGCGAGTTCTCATACTCAAAGTTCGAGCAGACTCTTCTGCTTCCTGACGATGTAGACAAGGAGAAGATTGC
>CAVBFA010000289.1:1058-2169 GCA_963594595.1 Oscillibacter sp.
GAAGAGAAGGCTTCACGCCAGATTGAGGTGAAATAATCGCAACGCGAAAACAGACCCTGCTTCGGTCAGGAAATGTATAGACACAAATAACCGTGGTCGGTTATGAATGTATAGACATAGATAGGTGAATGAGTTAGGATAGTATAAGCAGATAAGGTTGAATAATAATAGGTAGGGTTTGTTTTTACAACGACAAACGCAATAGACCACAAGAACGTGCAGTTTTTGTGGTCTTTTTTTGTAATTTTGCAGCCATACACAAATTTTACATCATTTAGCGATATGAAGAATTCAATCGACAATCTCTATCAGCTTGACGGTAGAGTGCCCGTCGGTAAAGCTCTCCCGTTCGGTCTGCAGCACGTGCTGGCGATGTTCGTCAGCAACATTACGCCAATCATGATTCTTGCGGGAGCCGTGGGACTGGACAGCGCAGTCAGTGCCGCCCTTATTCAGAACTGTATGGTGATAGCCGGTATCGGTACGCTTGTGCAGCTTTATCCCGTCTGGCGTATCGGCTCGCGCCTTCCCATCGTCATGGGCATCTCCTTCACGTTCCTTTCGCTCGCCATCAGCCTTGCCGGCGCTTATGGTATGGGCACGCTTATCGGCGCTGTCATCATCGGCGGTCTTGTGGAAGGCTTTCTCGGACTCTTCGTCAAGTACTGGATAAAGCTTATTCCGCACGTAGTTTCAGCCACCGTGGTGACCGCCATCGGTTTCTCGCTGCTTCCCATTGGTGCCAATTCGTTTGCCGGTGGAGTGGGTGCAGCCGACTTCGGTAGCCTTAACAACTGGATTGTGGGTAGCGTTACGCTCCTTGCCTGCCTCCTTTGCCAGGTTTTCGCAAAGGGATTTCTCCGTTCTCTCTCCGTTCTCGTAGGTCTTGTGGTTGGCTATGTATTGGCTTGCTGTCTGGGAATGGTCGACTTCAGTGGCATTGCAGGTCAGTCAATCATCGCCTTGCCTCGCCTCCTTCCCTTCACACCGGAGTTTAATATCGGTGCCATCCTTTCCGTAGTGGCTGTCTATCTCGTCTCTGCAACTGAGACCATCGGCGACACTTCCGCCCTTTGCAACAGTGCCTTGCACCGCGATCCTGAGACAAAAG
>CAVBFA010000290.1:0-2018 GCA_963594595.1 Oscillibacter sp.
GTATATGCCACCTTACCGGTTCCTGCCATGACAGCCTCAGGCATCAATGCCAGCGAAGCGGCAAGCAGTAATGTACTAAATATGTTTCTCATACAATTCATTCTTTTCAATGATACATATTATCTAACATACTTAACGGTCTTCTGCGAACCGTCAGCATACTTAACGGTCTTGAGGAAGATGCCGTGAGCGGGCTTGCTGATGCGACGACCAGCGAGGTCGGTGTAAGACACGCTCTTAACGTCTTCGCTGCCAGTGGTGATGTCGCGGCTGATGCCAGTCAGATTGCCCCTCTCGTCCACCTTATAGCTTACGAGGTTCGACTTGTATGTCGTGTCGCCGTCCTTATAGATTTCCTGAACGCCTACAGTAGTCATTCCCTGCAAGAAGTAGTATATCTTTCTGTTAGTACCCTTCTTCACGATATCGTTGTTGTCAGTAAAGTCGATGGGCACGTCAGTAATCTCGTCCACCAATGCGGCATACTCGTCAGGATAGAAAGTGAAGAGAGCGTCGTCGAAGTAAATATTGTAGAAGAGCTTGTTGGGATTGAGCAACTTGCCATCTGTCGATTCCTTATTCACGTGTATCTGCATACAGCCATAACCATACTCGCTCTCATACGGCATAAATTCAAATACAGAAGGATCCTTCGGCGTGCCAGCCTCCTCCTTCCAAGGAGTGAGCATAGGCTTCTCATACTCGTTGACCTTATAGACAACATTCTTACCTGCGTTTACAAGGAAGTTGGTTTCTGACTTCAGCGTATTAGCCGTACGGTCGTAAGCAAAGACAATGTCCTTATTGAAGTAGATGCTGTCGAAGGTATAGTCATAGTCCTCCCATGTAACCTTCTGCTTGCCAGAGGGAGCGAAATACGTGTGATATCCCAAAACGGGGTCAACACCCAGGTATTTCATGCCATCGAACACCACCTTGTCACCGTCTACCTTACCCTTAGCCCAAGCATCCGGATTGCTGCCGGAGAGATTGCTGATGTAGAAGCCGTCACCTTCGAGCGCCACCTTCACCAATGCAGCATCACGGTCGTTCTCGTCATTACCGAACGTAATCATATAGTCAGAGACGGTGGCAGAAGCAGACGGAGCCTCAATGGGAGCCTTCTCCTTATGCCATTCGCTTGCAAAGTCGGCAAAACCAACCCATTCGCCCTCAGCAGTGGCAAGTGCAAGCACCACGCCGTCGCTATTGTCGTCGAGACGTATGAGCGAATCGTTACGGAAGACAAAGCGGATATCCTGCGATTCGGTGTCAGGGATGAATGAGTTGCCGGCATCGTTAATCTTCATACGAAACAGATAGAAATCTTCAAATTCAGAGGTTTCCTCGTTGTTCTCGTGATATACGGGCTGCTTGTAATACTTCTGCGGGAATGTGAGCGTATAAACGTCGTCACCAGTCTTCTGTCCCTTCACCCAAACGTTCGGGCCAAGCGTAGCCATGATGTTCTTGATATACATCGTTCCGTCGTCAGCGATGACGAAGTCCTGTGCCACACCGTCCACAGTTGTGGAAATAACCGTACCGAAGAACACCTCAAAACCGGAGTTGACACCATAATAATTATGATATAATGTGCCTTCAGGCTGGTCAACAATCATCTGCATATCGTCCGTCACCTGCAAGTTGGGCGCCAACATAGGACGCGCCTTGCCGAAGTTGGGGAGCAGGAAGTCGGTCTTCTGCCAAGACTGAGGCACACTTTGAGCCTGATAACGCAAAGGACTGGTGATTTGTCCGTTCGCCTGATGATTTCTCGCAAGGGGTTGTGCGAAAGAGGCAACAGCAAAGAGCGCTGCTGCAAATGTCATGTAAATCTTTCTCATAACTACACTATTTAGTTAATAAATGTTTCCTCTCTCGATAGGGAGGATTGTCAAAAAGTCGATTATAACAATAGCAAAAGTAGTACATTTATTTCATTCTGCAAAAGTTTAAGTAAGTAAAACTTGTACAAACGGATAAAAAACGTTACCTTTGCGGAACATTTTCGAAGC